>JADGPY010000363.1 GCA_017882205.1 Chitinophagaceae bacterium | reverse complement strand
GTAATCTCTGCTGTTATTGAAAAATTTGATCATAAAGTGATTTTATCCAGGGCCTTCTTATCTGAGAATCCTTCATTTTCATCACAGGAAAACCTGGTTACGTTGGGAGCAGAACCAACCGCAGAAAACTTGCTATTATATATGATGCGAATCCTGTGTGAAAAGCTCCCGGCTGAATTAAAGCTGGTTCAATTAAAATTATTTGAGACAAAAGATTCATATGCTGAATGGATATATGACAATACTTTTAACCAGTAATAAGTTTGTCTGAAATAATCTGTAGTTTCCTTATTCAAAATAATATCTATGTTTTCCAAAGCCACGGAATATGCTCTCAGGGCAACTATTTATATAGCACAAAAAAGTACTAAAGAAAAAAAAATTGGTATTGATGAAATTTCGAAAGCGATTGATTCCCCGCAATCATTTACGGCTAAAATATTACAGGCGCTTACCAAAGATAATAAGGTCGTTAGTTCTGTTCGTGGACCCAATGGTGGTTTTTTTCTTACTGAAAAAGCAAAAAAGCTGCCTGTGCGTTCTATCCTGCAGGCTATGGGTGAGGATGATGTGCTGGAAAAATGTGTTCTGGGTTTAAAGCAGTGTTCAGAAATCATCCCATGCCCGATGCATGCACAATACAAGTCCATCAAACAGCAATTGATAAAATTATTTGTAACAAAAACCATCCAGCATCTGGCAGAAGATACACAAAATGGATATGTATTTATCAATAATAAAAAATAATTAATAGAAGATGCAGGCTGAGTAAATAAAAAAGGAACCTCAGCTGAGATTCCTTTAGTTTAACATAGCAACAATCGTTATAGTGCTTTCAAGGCTTCAATGGTTTCCCATCTGCGATGCATTCCTTCATTAGCTAGTGCAAGAAACTCTGTTGCTTTTTCCGGATAGTTGTTTTTAATGGTTGCGAACCTATTCTCATGATATAAAAATTCTTCCAGCGGCAGGGTTGGATTTTTACAATCCAGTGTGAATCGTTGCCCTTTTTCTTTCATTGGGTTATAACGGAACAAAGGCCAGTACCCTGTCTTCACTGCCAGGTTTTGCTGCTTATTACCATCACACATGTCATATCCATGCGCTATGCAGTGGCTATAAGCAATAATAATGGAAGGTCCTGGATAGGCCTCGGCTTCAAGAATTGTTTTAAGTGCATGTACATCATTTGCTCCCATGGCAATCTGTGCAACGTATGCGCTACCATGTGCAATAGCCTGCATCGCCAAATCTTTCTTGCCAGTTGTTTTTCCCTTAATGGAAAATTTTGCGCTGGCTCCAATTGGTGATGCTTTTGATTTTTGTCCGCCGGTATTGCTGTACACTTCTGTATCCATTACCAGTATGTTTACATTTTCACCAGTACTGAGTACATGGTCGAGTCCTCCGAAACCAATATCATAAGCCCAGCCATCACCGCCAACAATCCACATGGATTTCTTTTCCAGGAAATTTGCCACCCTATATAGGCTATAAGAATCTTCTCCTTTTAAATCTCTTAATCGTTTCTTTAATTCATTTACACTTTGTCGCTGTTGAATCAACTCAGCTTCGGTATTCTCCGCATTTGCAAGAATAGCGTCTGCCAGTTCACTTCCCACATCTTCTCTTAATTCTTTCAACAAGCGAATGGCCATTTCTCTTTTGTGATCTGTTGCGAGTTTGATACCAAGACCAAATTCTGCATTGTCTTCAAACAACGAATTAGCCCATGCAGGTCCTCGGCCTTCACTATTAGATGTCCATGGAGTTGTTGGAAGATTACCACCAAAGATGGAAGAACATCCTGTTGCATTGGCAGTGATCATTCTGTCGCCAAATAATTGGGTAAGCAGTTTGAGATAAGGAGTTTCACCACAACCGCTGCATGCACCGGAAAATTCAAATAATGGTTGCAATAACTGTGACCCTTTTACTGTTCCCTTGTTCACTCTTGTTCTGTCAATATCCGGTAATGAAAGGAAAAAGTCCCAGTTTAGCTTTTCTGTTTCTTTCAATGGAAGAACATCCTGCATGTCAATTGCTTTATGACCGATCTGTGTTTTACTTTCAATTGGGCAAATCTCGGTACACAACTTGCACCCGGTACAATCTTCAACAGCAACCTGTAAAGTATATGTTTCTTTATCTTTAAAAAACTCCTTTCCCACCGGATCAATGTGCTTGAAAAACGAAGGAGCACCGGCTAAAAATTCCTTGTCATATACTTTCACACGGATAGCAGCATGGGGGCAAACCAAATAACATTTGCCACATTGCGAACATAGTTCAGGATCCCAAACCGGAACCTGCTCTGCAATATTTCTTTTTTCCCATTTGGTAGTGCCGGAAGGATAAGTGCCATCTGCAGGAAATACACTTACGGGTAAATTATCCCCATCTCCTGAAATAATTTTTGCCAGAACTTTCTGAACAAAGTCGGGGGCTTCAATACTAACTGGTGCTTCAATTTCTTTATGGCCAACAAGGTAGTTTGAATAATCAATCAGAAAAAGATTCTCCAGAGTTTGGTCAACGGCATCGAAGTTCTTCTGAACCACTTCTTCCCCTTTACGACTATAGGTTTTTTTGATAGCTTGCTTGATATACTGAATGGCTTCATCCTTTGGCATTACATTGGAAATGGCAAAGAAGCAGGTTTGTAAAATACCATTAATGCGTGAACCCATTCCGGTATCTCTTGCCACTTTGGAAGCATTGATCACGTAGAATATTAATTTTTTATGAATGATCTCTTCCTGGATCTTCCTTGGTAATTGCTGCCATACATTTTCTATTGGGTATGGAGAGTTCAATAAAAAAGTTGCACCTTCTTCAGCATCTTTCAGAACATCATATTTTGTTAAGTAATTGAAATGATGGCAGGCTATAAAGTTGGCTGAGGTTACCAGATAAGTGGAAAGAATCGGGTTTTCACTAAACCGCAAATGCGATACAGTAAGAGAGCCGGATTTTTTGGAATCATACACAAAATATCCCTGCACATAATCGTCTGTTACTTCACCAACAATTTTAATGGTGTTTTTATTAGCACTTACTGTTCCATCAGCGCCAAGACCAAAGAATAAACCACGAAAAAGGTGCTGGTGTTCCAGTGAAAAGTTGTTATCCCAATCCAGGCTGGTATGAGTTACATCATCTTCAATTCCGATAGTGAAATTATTTTTAGGTATATCTTTCTTCAATTCATCAAACACTGCTCTAGCCATACCAGCATTAAATTCTTTTGAAGCCAGGCCATATCTGCCACCAATCACAATCGGCTTTTTATATTTCCAATCATTGTGCAACGCACTCACTACATCCATATAGAGAGGTTCGCCTATAGCACCAGGTTCTTTACAACGATCCAATACAGCTATTTTTTTAACTGTTGGGGGAATTACCTCCATAAAGTGTTTGATAGAGAATGGTCTGAACAAATGCACATTCAGGTACCCAACTTTTTCACCCAGGTGAGTAAGGTAGTCTGTTACTTCATGCACCGGGCCATAACCTGAACCCATGATAATGATGATACGTTCTGCCTGAGGATGTCCGTAATAATCGAAAAGTTTATATGAACGCCCGGTTAGCTGTGCAAATTTCTTCATAGTTTCCTCTACAATCTGCGGAACACGGTTATAATATTGATTACAGGCCTCGCGGCTCTGGAAAAATACATCCGGGTTTTGGGCTGTGCCTCGCACAAATGGATGCTCGGGATTTAATGCACGGTGACGATGTTCATTGACGGCGTTTTCATCTATCATTTCCCTGATCACATCATCAGGAATCACTGAAACTTTGTTGAGTTCATGTGAAGTGCGGAAGCCATCAAAAATATTCAGGAAAGGAATTTTAGTTTTGAGTGTAGAGGCAGTTGCAATCATTGCCATGTCCATGGCCTGTTGCGGATTGTTTCCAAACAACTGGGCAAAACCAGTCGAACGGGTTGCCATCACATCACTGTGATCACCAAAAATGGACAATGCATGAGTCGCTAGTGCTCTTGCTGCAATATGAAAAACGGTTGGTGTTAATTCACCAGCAATTTTGTACATGTTAGGGATCATTAATAATAATCCCTGCGAACAGGTGAACGTAGATGCCAATACACCACCTTGTAAAGCACCATGGATTGCACCGGCGGCTCCGGCTTCACTTTGCATTTCCATTACTTTGGGAACATCGCCGAAAATATTTTTCACATCATTGCTGCTCCATTCATCGGCCCATTCTCCCATAGTCGATGAAGGTGTAATAGGATAGATGGCACAAACTTCACTTGTTTTATAAGCTATGTAAGCGGCAGCTTCGTTTCCATCCATGATGGAAAAATCTTTCTTTTCTTTCGGAGTTGATTTCTTTTCAACTGAAGGAGATGTTATGGTTTCCAATTCATAGTTTTTAGGTTTAAAATCAACCGTAAATTTAGGATAAGTCAACTTTACGGGATATGATAAAAGTCAGGTCAGAATATGATTATAATGGTCAATCCTTAAATCCTCTTATCAAGGTCCACTTACGTTCCAGCATTTTAATAAAAAACCCACCTATCACACTACGGGCTTGAAATCCTACCATTTTTCCATCGGTTGTTTCATGCCAATCGCTAAAGGGTACGCGTGTAGAAGTTTCAATGGCATATTTATATACAGGATTTACCAATGCTTCAAAGTCTGATTGATTATTGGCTAAAGTTGAGGTCCATAAAATCCAGTCAGATTTAGTATAAGTTTTCCTGCTGTCAAGAGGTAATCCAAAAGCATTTTGTCTGTTTAGGTAATATTGTACTTCTTTTTTAAACACCTGCTCCGGAAATAGATGAAGTCCTAATAATTTATCCCATACTAAATTATATTTCTGGCTCCATGTACCCTTTTTGTCAAAAGTTAATGAATAATGATCTCCATCATCAGCAAGTTGAATCCATTTCTTCGCCATGTCTGACGCACCGCTTTTATATTTTATAGCAGATGAACTATCTCCCAGGCTACTGGCTAATTGTGCAAAGCTGCTTAGTGCAACAATTGCCTTTACAGAGAGATTTGTATTATGAGCCAGGTGGCCTGCAAAATCATCAGTACATAGTTGATTAGCAGGGTCAAAACCTTCTTTGCTTAAATATTGTGCCCATGTAGTTAATGTTTTCCAATGTTTTTTTGCATATCCGGCATTCCCTTCAGCCTGAGCAATCGCCGCTGTTAGTATTATCATATTACCACATTCTTCCACAGGCATGTCTTCGGGATAAGTTTGGTTATTGGCAATGGGATAAGTTCCCAGGTCATGTGCTGCAAAAGATTTTTTCCATTGCCTGCTTTCACTGTAATAAAAAATACCATCTAACATACCTTTCAGTAAATCAGGGTTATACAATAGGTACAAGGGTGCAGAAGGATATGTAACATCTACTGTATTAATCGAACCATTACTGAAGTTTTCTTTTGACAAAAATAGTATTTCTCCCTGCGGACTTTTTACCAATTTATGGGCTGCAATACTTTGCCTGTAAGCCAAAACACACAACTTTGCATATTCTTCTCCTCCTGCCTTTAAAGCATCCTCATACATTTGCTTATTAAATGATTCGCAGCGATTTAAAGTAATAGTGTAATCTTTAGCGGCCTGCGATAACTGTTTCTCAATGGTTTGCGAAGGATCTTCTTTCCACCAGGGTTTTAAATTCTTATGAAAGTATTGTACTGAATATAAATCATCGTACCCTATTAAAACAAATGTTTGCTTAGGTTTATCACCTACTTTCCCTAATGGCAGAATTGTATTCAACATTAAATGTTTACCCCCTAAAATCTTTTTTATTGACTTTGTTTGAGTGTTAATTGGTGCAGTTGCTTCCGATGATGAGATGTATTGCATAGCATTTTCAGATACCGGGGTGGCAACATACATATATCCCCAGTCAATTCTGATATCATCACCTTTCTTTTGCAGTACAGGCTGTTCTTTGGTTCCGGCTTTTAAAATATTTAATGGACCATCTTTGTATGATCGTGTAATGATCTCTTCATCTGGTGTATTCACAGCAATGTCTGTAGAAGCACCGAAGTACAATGTTACTTTATGGACATTATCATCATTCGATTTTACAGTGTAGGTTATGTATGATACAGGCCTTGATAACAAATTAAGATCGTCTAATAATAAGGGAGATGTAAAAGTTAGGGTAAGATCTACTTTGCCACAGGTAAAATCATAAACAGTTTGCGTAGCATTCATATAAACACTTTTTTGTTTTGCATCCAGAAGATTATTATTTCCCTTCGCTATAACTTCATAAACAATACCTGCATCCAGCCATGAATCGCCACCAATATTAGTACAATGAATAGCCAAAACATTGTTTCCCTTTTTTAAATTTATTTTTGCTTCTTTATTTATTGGAATATATTCAAATTTACTTGTCCAGCCTATCTTGCTAAAGATTAATGCTCCGTTTAAATATACTTCAACATTATCATCGTATTGTATTTTTAGGAACAAGTTATCGGAATTTGTTCCCTTCAAAATAAAGCTTCTTCTCATCCAAATATCTTTTCCTAGCCAGGGCGTTTTTGATTTTGATTTATTATTACCGAAAGGTGCTATTCCTTTTTTCCATTCATTGTCATCAAATACTAAATCTTTCCAAACATTTTCAGGTGCTGTTTCTGTATAACGGCACGTATAATTTATTCCATCTGATGCAGGCACTACGGTTTTAAACACTTTTTCTTTATTGCCTAAAAAACGATAAGCCGTATTATCCACTTTCAAAATGCCAAGAAGAGATTGATTGGCACCGGTCCAATGTTTGGTCGTAGTTTCATTTAAAGTATCTGAGAATGACCAGATACTGAAATAGGTATCATGAGTAATCAAAGGATAGGCCGGTGCTTTTTGGAGCTGGGCTATTACCGCGCAGTTCAGCAAAAGGATAAGTAGTGATAAGTAAAGACTTTTAGACATGATTGAATATATTCCTTTTTATGGTGTTCTATTTACTCAGCAGCAACATTATAACATCATGAGAAGGAACTGTACTCTCAAATGTTTTCATTGTAGTCCCAACATCTTTCTTTGACCAAAGGTCGCGTAGTTTATACACCATTTTATTTGTATCTAACGTTCTTTTAGATAATGTATCCTCAACCAGGTTCGCATTCCAATCAAACCTTATTGGTTGTGCAATCGTTTTTCGATTTAAAAAACAAACTGCCCAGGCATTCTTTAACGGTTTCACCCAGGTTTCCAAACTATCTTTTGATGAATACTTCAGAGCCTGTATCCCTAAAGAGTCCTGGTTCACTGCAATTACTTCTTTATTGGTAAGAATGGACTTTGTTGATGCGGACATTTTTCTTAGATCATTACCAGCAATAAGTGGGGCAGCAAGCATACACCACATAGAAAAATGTGCCCGGTTTTCACTTTCCGAAAGACCATTCCCTACCTCAAGCATATCCGGGTCGTTCCAATGACCGGGACCAGCATATTTACGCAAGGTATCCTGAGAATCCAATATTTTCATAACGCTTAACGAAGACCATGAACCATGGTTTTGCATTCCTTCAAATTGAGCACTAATATCGCCTGTAGTCCGCCATAAATGGCCCAAAGGAGCAGCCCAGGTCCATGGTTTATGGCCGCCCCATTCGCACAAACTAAATATTATGGGTCGCCCTGCTTTCTTCAAAGCTTTGCTCATTGTTTGGTAAGCCTCCTGTGCATTTAAACCATCAGTGTTACACCAGTCGAACTTGAGGTAGTCGGTTCCAACAGCTGCATAGAAGCGTGCATCCTGGTATTCGTATCCGCGTGTTCCCGGGTAACCGGCGCAGGTCAATGTTCCGGCACAATTATACAGCCCGAATTTTAACCCCTTCGAATGAACATAATCTGAAACAAACTTCATTCCCCTGGGAAATTTCAGAGGATCCGGAACCAGATCCCCGGTTATAGGATCTCTATCTTTCGCCATCCATTCATCATCTAAAACAAGATATACATAACCGGCATCAAGCATACGGGAAGATACCATTGCATCAGCCATCTCCATTACCATCTTTTCATTAATATTTGCTTCAAAAGTGTTCCAGCTGTTCCAACCCATTGGTGGGGTTAAGGCTATGCCTTCAAACTTCTGTGCATTTGTATAGAAAGAAATAAACATTATAGCAGTTGATATTAATCGTTTCATATAATTTGTTTTAGTTTATTGAATTGACTATGTAAAAGTTAGGTAAACTTGAGCTGTTTCTCTCGACTTATTGATATTAAATATATATTGGTTTAGGTACAAGGGACCACTGGCTTTTCTTCTTCCGATATTTATTTAGAATTTTTGTTTCCACTTAATTCCCAGGCCACTCCAAGGCTTAGTCTGAAATTACTAGAAACACCCCCCGGAAGAAAATGTAGGGTTATAATCAGCCCGCCCGGCAATGCTTGCTTTCTCACTTACGGGCAACCTGGCATCAACTCCTGCAGCTGCACTAAAAGAAGTGGCGTTGCTACTAAAAGTATTGAATTTAGAATTAACATTGGAAATACCCACCAGTATATATGGCGAGAACGCCAGTTCATTGCGATTATATTTAACCGGCAGAAAACTTACACCAATTAGTACCTGGGCTTTGGTGTAGTTGAATCCATTGCTTGACCCAACATATACACCTGCGTCGCCTGTAATACCAATGTTTGCCGAAACCGGACAAAGTTCATCTTTTTAACGGGCAAACGCACAATGAATAAAAGAAAAAATGTTGTTGCCATAAGAATGGGCTGTTCCTTATCTTCAGCAAAAGCAGTGGTGCGGAGGCAATCAGGGTGAGTGGAATGGCAAAAAGCACGGCTTCACTTTTTAATAAAAAGTGCTATTGTATTGGGGACTTAATATAATGGCAAATTATCTTACAAACACTGTGGTTGGATGCTTGCATAAGCGATGGGTGGTTTCAATATTTTAAACTCAAGTACTAAATAAAATCTTTATTGAAGCTGCTTTAGTACCTCTGCTTTTTCAATAAACCCTGTGCTTGACCATGAAAGCGTTTTGTTTTTGTAGAGTTGTAAAACAGGTAGTGCATCAATTTTTAATTCTTTGCAAAGAGCTTGATTGTCGTCTGCGTTAATGAGGATTACAACAACTTTGTTTGCCATGTCTTTTGAAATTTCGTCTAAGTATGGTTTCATTTTTTTGCAAGGGGCACACCAGTCGGCATAAAAATCTATTAGGACTAATTTGTCGGAGATGAGCAAATCATTAAATTGTTGTTTGGTCATTCCGGCTGATAAGCTTGTGTTAGCTGTAGTTTCGGGAAGATTAGCACCTCTCCATTTCATAATTCCTCCATCTAATTCATACACTTCTTTGAAACCCTCTGAACGCATTTTGTTCGCGGCTGATGAACTTCTTCCTCCGCTTAAACAATAAACAAAAACGGGTTTTGATTTGTCAAGTGGCGCAATTTGCTTTTCAAAATCGTTTCCGTTCCAGTCAAAGTTATTTGCGTTTAGCAAATGACCCTTTGAAAATTCATCAGGTGTTCGCACATCAACAATAGGAGCAGTTGGAAGCTCTTTTATCTTGTTGGCAAATTCTGTTGCTGAAAGATTTGTTTTGGTGGTTTGTGTTTGTCCGTTGGTGCAACTGTTAAATAAAACAGTGATGGCCATTAGTGCAATTGAAAACAGTTTGCTCATTTAGTTTGAATGTTGATAGATAATTTGTTGAAGGTTATTTGCTGATACAACTCCTGATTGCCGCCATTTAATTTCTCCATTTTTGATGGTGAACACATTACGCCTTTGCGTTCTGAATTCCAGTTTACATCTATATTATAATAGTGTTGTTCCATTTTATCTGATTTTGTTTTGTAAGCTAATCCAACTGCCGCCATTGTGAACATTGGTATAGCCATTTGACTTTAAAATACTTTTTGCAGAGGCACTTCTCATACCACTTGCACAACAAGTAATGATGGGTTTGTTTTTGTCTTTCAGTTTGTTCAAATTGTTATTAAGTACATCTACTGAAATATTGATTGAACCTTTGATATGTCCACTTCCATATTCACCTTTGCTGCGAACATCCAAAATAATTGCTCCTTGCTTTACTAACTCAGCATAGTCCACTTTTGGACCAAAACCGAATAGATTCTTTATTATGTTTATCATATGTATTCCCCTATTTAGTTTTTACTTTTTCAATGGCTAATGGCTCAGCGCTTTTCCAATGCATGCGACTAAACTGATTTATCTGATCAATCAACTCCTCCACTAAATTCATATCATTCAACATGCCTTCGACAGAACTGGTTAAGGGAATCTTTACTTGGAAATGAAACTCTTTTTGCTTGGTCTGCACAAAACTCAACAAGAACAATCATTTATGAATCTAAGGAAAGATGTTCACTTCCCGATACAAAACTTACTAAATATATAATCCAACCTATCCTCATTTGTAATCTCACCAGTTATCTCCCCAAGATAGTGAAGACAGCGATGAATATCCAGCGTAAGCAGGTCGGCAGGAATATTATTTGTAATACCGCACCGAATATCACCAAGAGAGATATCTACCTGTTGCAATGCCTCATAATGCCGCGCATTCGTAATGACTATGTTCTCTGGAAGAGCATCACTTCCTGTTATAGTAGTAAAAAGATCAAGTTTCAGTTTGTCTATCCCCTCATTTTCTTTGGCAGATATAAATAGGATCTTGTACTTATCAAGGAATTCCTGGGAGGTTCCATTTTCAAGTGTATCCACTTTGTTTCCTGCCAGCAAATATTTCTTCTCCTGGCTGAGCAGATCGGTCATGATATTATCTAATTCTTGTTCTGTTATATTGCTAACATCAAAAATATACAGCACAATATCTGCTTCTTTTATTTTTTGCAGGCTCCGCATTACACCCATGCTTTCTATCACGTCATGTGTATGTTCACGGATCCCGGCAGTGTCTATCAACCTGAACAATATTCCTTCAATGTTTATGATCTCTTCTATCGTATCGCGGGTGGTGCCAGGGATTTCGCTCACAATCGCACGGTTCTCATTCAACAAAGTATTTAGAAGGGTGGATTTCCCCGCATTGGGTTTGCCAACGATCGCCACAGATACCCCATTCTTTATTACGTTCCCCAACTTGAAAGAATTCAATAACTGCTTTACGGAATGACTGATCTTTTCTACCAGCTCCAGGAATACTTCGCGGTCGGCAAAGACCACATCCTCATCACTGAAATCCAGTTCCAGCTCTATCAGAGATGAGAACCTGATCATTTCTTCACGCAACTCCTTTAATACAGTGGAAAACCCCCCACGCATATTTTGTAATGCAGCCTTCCTGGCAGCCTCTGCATTGCTGGATATCAGATCGGCAACTGCTTCTGCCTGAATAAGGTCGAGCTTGCCATTCAGGAAGGCACGCTGGGTAAATTCTCCAGGCTTCGCAAGCCTTGCTCCATGAAAACAAATGGCTTCTATTACCTGTTGCTGTATGTAGGCTGAACCATGACAGCTTATTTCGATAACGTCTTCACCGGTATATGATCGCGGATTTCTATAAATGGAGATCACCACATCATCCAATACCTTTTCCTTATCTTTTAACAGACCGTGGTATAGTGTATGTGAGGGCAGGTCCGAAATCTTCTTTGATGAAAATAATTGCTGGATAATAGAGAAGGCATTACCTCCACTTATCCTTATCACTCCTATCGCGCCCACGCCGGGAGGCGTAGCCAAGGCCACAATGGTGTCTTCCCAACCCATTACTTTTGAAAGCATAAGCAAAGATAGGCCATTACCAATCTTTGATCCCTAAGTGGATCGGGCATATGGCTAAAGAGAATCTACCTATTCTACCAATATTCAATAGTTAACGCCATTGAGTAAAAAAATTGGTTAACCCGAATCAACGAATTAACCAATTTACTATTAAACTTAATAGTAACTTATTATTGATCAGCAATCGTAAATGTTATCGGTTGTTCGCGGTATGCCTTTACATAACGACCGTTTTGCTGTGCAGGTGTCCAATGCGGCCCCTTACGGATGACATTTACGGCAATCTCAGCAAGCTTAGAACTTTTCATTGTCAACGCTTCCACATCACTGACTGCACCCTCCTTATCAACGATGAATCTTATTCTGCAGGTTCCTGATTCACCGGCTTCTGTAAGCTCGTCTATATTTGCCTCAATTGCTTTTTTCACATACCTGTTCCAACCAGCTTCACCACCCGGGAAGATTGCTTCGATCTCTACCTTGGTAAATACTTTGTCTTCGTCTTCTGCCTTTTTTGGTGGAGCTTCTACAACGGCGGTACCTTTTTCTTCAGTAGGTGGAGCAACCACACCCACATCTTTTGCCCCTTCCTGGGTTTTTACGTCTATATGTGCTTCTTCAATTTGCTTTACTTCCGGTGGTGGTTTGATTACCTCTTCATCTTTAACCACTTTCGGAGGAGTAAATGCGATGGTTTTTATTGGCGGAGGGGGAGGTAACTTTGGTGGCGGCGGTGGTGGTGGCGGCTTAGCCTCATCAGGAGCTTTTTCCAGCGAGACATCCTTAACCACCAGGTCTTTGGTTGAATCCGTAGTTTTAATAGATTTCGCGATCACAGAACCTATTAATATCACGAGGAAGATTCCAAAAGTGATGATTAATGCCATCCCTATCCTTTTGTTATACGTCCTGCGAAGGTCGTAAGCGCCATATTCCTTGTTCCTACCTTCAAAGAGGATATCGAGAAAATCTGCACTTAAAATTTTATTTGCTTCCATGTTGTTCCTTCTTTTTAATTAGATGCACAAAATGTTTATTTCCATAAATCAATGTACTCCGCCTGCCTGCTCTGTCATTGTGATGAGTGTATATTCATCTTTTGTCGGGTCTATCATCGCATACCTGTGTACATCGTTGATAGACATTTCATCCAGCATATCTACCGCATTTTTATACGTGGCATCTTTATCCGGCTTTATCGTTACAAAGAAATCATCTGCAGGGGTATTTTTTTTCTTTTCCAGGATTATTTTCCGAACGTCCTTATACCCTGTAGTTTGCATCTTTGTTGGATCAAGGCCAAAATAATAATATACCACGTTGCCCTTGCCTAGCATGATGGTCAATGCCCCTGATTCTTTTACTTTATTGGTTTCATCAGGTTTATCTGTATCCTTAGGCATCATTAGATTCATTGCAGTTGGCTGGGACATGGTCGTTGTAAAGATAAAGAACGTGATCAGTAGAAATCCAAGATCACACATAGGCGTAAGATCTACGCGGGTGGATAGCTTTTTACCTTTCTTGACGCCAGGCCCTTTTTTATGTCCACCGCCACTTTTTACTTCCATTTCTGCCATAGTAATAGGTTTTTTTGTTTATTAATTTTAATTCTTCTAATTATTTTCCATTGAGAATGGTTTCATTATTTACCTTTTCCAGCTCACTCCCAGCGGGAACACCTTCAGGGCTAGTGATCAGCTTATACTTATAGATGTCATTCTTTTTAAATGCATCAATCACGTTTTTAAACGCTGTGTATTTAGCGTTATTATCTCCTTTGATATAAAAGTTGATCGTACGACCTGAATATATATTAACGGCTGCATTGATCCATGACTGTAATTCATTATTACTGCTATCTGCAGGTACACCCGTAAGCTTCACCTTCTTGAGTTCTTCCGGACTTAACCGAATAAAGGAGCTCAGCTGGTTTAAAGGTGAACCTACAAATATGGATTTCTTGAAAAGATTCTTGTCTTCAGCGCTAAGATTCAGGCTCCTGTCAACAGATATCCTGTCTATTACATCTCCTTTCATTTCATCCGTCATATCAATGAACACCCTGCCTTCCTTATCGATAGAAACGGTAAAGGCATCCTTTTGTTCGGCATGTTTATTTGAAACTGAACTTGGAGTAATAACAGACACCGCTTCCGCGGGCTTAAATTTTGTTGTAAGGATAAAAAATGATAATAACAGGAACGCTACATCGCACATGGCTGTCATGTCGACATTGGTACTTCCCCGTTTTATTTTGGCTCTTCCCATTATTGTAGTTTTATATGTAAATAAGATTCAAAACTTCTATAATTCCATAAATTTCAATGGATTTATTGATAACCCTATTTATACAATGAAGCGAAACTTTGTGTTAAAGTGAATCCAGATTCATCAATTCCATAAGTGATGGCATCGATCTTAGTGGTGAACACATTATAAGTGATAATGGCGAAGGCAGAGGTACCGATACCCAGGGCTGTATTGTACAATGCTTCGGAGATACCTACTGATAATTCCCTTGCAGCCTCTCCACCACCTGAATCACCCAGCTTACTGAATGAACGGATCATACCCATAACTGTTCCAAGCAAACCAAGCAAGGTTGCTACAGAGGCAATTGTTGACAGAAATACCAGGTTCTTTTCCAGGATAGGTAATTCCAGTGCAGTAGCTTCTTCAACTTCTTTCTGAATAGCTATTACTTTTTGTTCTGTTGTAAGATCGCCGGTATTGATCATTTCCTGGTATTTGCGCAGGCCAGCTTTCATTACATTTCCTACAGAGCCTTTTTGTTTATCGCACTCAGCGAGTGCAGACTCTACTTTTCTATCAGCAAGGTGGAATTGTACCCTCCTTATGAAGTCTGAATTTGATCCTGTTCCTGAAGCTTTCATCACAGTCAGTAATCTTTCAATTACAAACGTAAACACGATCAGAAAGCAACCAATTAATATCGGCACGATAATACCGCCCTCATACATTTTGGCTAAAGCGGTTTTCGGCCCTATGTGGCCAGGCCAAAACCCACCAGCTTTATCAGGATTTGTGAAGTTCGAATCTGAACCTATCACATAACGCCATAATACATAGCCGGCTATGAGACAAATCAAAGGGGCAAGCCATGAAATAACATTGCTTGATTTTTTCGCCTGAACCGAGGTGGCCGATTTTACAGATGCTCTTGCAGTTGGATTTGTGTCTGCCATGTCTTAAGATTTTTTTAGTGAGTTAATGTGTAATTTGTATATGATTAAAATTTGACTTTACAATTCTAAGGAAAAAAAACACATAAAATCAAAACCGCGTAATAAAAATTTTACGCGGACGCACAAGTTAATAAATAATAACTCTAAAATTACGCCAAAATTATTCATATCTGAGCGCTACGATCGGATCCAGGCGGGAGGCTTTATATGCAGGGTAAAGCCCAGCGAACAATCCAACCAGCGAACAAGTTACAATCCCTATACCTACCCAGGCCCATGGAACCACAAACCCAGTTTGCAGTATCATCGCAAACAAATTACCTACCAGCACTCCTAAAACAATACCGAATATTGCACCCAACAGGCTGATAATGATGGACTCAAATAAGAATTGTTGCCTGATGCTTTTCTTTTTACCACCCAGGGCTTTGATAAGCCCGATCTCGCGGGTACGTTCATTTACTGCCACCAGCATGATATTCATAAGGCCTATTGCAGCCCCGATCAATGTGATCAATCCGATATACGCAGCCGCTACAGTTATATATTTAAGACTACTCATAAACTTTTCCACAATGCTGTCACTTTTGTCCATGTAGAAATTATCGTCCTCAGTAAAATCCAATTTACGTATGGGTCGGAAGGTTCCCTTAGCCTCCCCTATAGCGATGTCCATATCCTTAACATTATTGACCATCACTCCAATATTAAACGAGTTGTTAGAATTGGTAAATCTACGCCTCAGGTTGTTATACGTGGTTATAACCACATTATCGGCATTTAAGAAAGCGCTTGATCCTTTATCCTTAAGCACACCGATCACCCGGTAGGGAAGATCGGAAACCATAATAATTCTGTCCACAGCACGTTGACTATTATCACCAAATAATTTTTTAGCTACGCTATTCCCAAGCACACAGGTGCTTCTTCCTGTCTCGACATCCAGTTTATTGAAATCCCTTCCTGCAAGCAGGGAATATCCGCTAAGCCGAAGGTAATTTTCATCTCCACCAATTACCTGGATGTTGGGATTGGTCTTTAATTTACCCACATTTACAATCGTATTTCTCGGACCTCTTAATGACAGGCTTACAATGGATGGAAATGAATATCTCTGCTTAAACATTCTTGCTTCATCATATGTGATGATACGACCTGTATTGGATTTTTTTTCTCGTAAGGAACCCTTGGTTACTTTTTTAACGTTGCTATTATTGCCCCCGATCCTTATCTGGCGATCCTTGTAGCGTATGCTGAATGCATTGGCACCCATGGTAGAAAAGCTTTCCCTGAGGCTTTGATTCATCGCTTCTGTTGCAGTTATGATGCCGATCAGAGCCATGATCCCAAATGCAATGATAGCAACTGTTATCCCGGTACGAAGTTTATTGCTGCGTACAGTTCGAAAGGCCAGGGATAGTGTATCTAAGATGTGCATCGGTTCAATTTATGCAGTTTTAGTAATAGAGCCAATCAACCAATAAACCGGGAAGTACTCCTAATAAAACAATTAGCCCCGCCACAATGATCAGTAACCATTCAAATCTACGATTTACATCTATCTGGTGATTGATGTTTTCGGTGGGTTCTTTAAAATAGATTGCCTGGATGATCTTGAAATAATAATATGCACTAATAGCTGCGCATAGTACTGCAAAGATCACCAACCACAACTGGTGCCCGTTTTTTACAGCTGCTAATAACATGTAAAATTTCGCAGTGAATCCTGCTGTAAGGGGGATTCCGGTAAGAGATAATAAAAACACTGTGGCTGTTATAGCAAGCACGGGCTGTCGCTGCCCAAGCCCGTTAAAACCTTCGATTGTATAGTCCTGCATTCTTGCAAGGATCGCAAATAGCCCAATGGATGCAAGACTATATGCAGCCGCGTAGAGTATAAGTCCCTCCTTCGCAGTATCATTTAGTGCAAATAATGCTAGCATCATAAATCCTGCTTGCGCTATGCTCGAATATGCAAGCATCCGCTTTACACTTTGCTGGAAAACTGCTGTAAGATTCCCAATAAGTAAAGTAGCAGCTGTAATAATAACAATAAGGCCCTGCCATTGTGATTGGATGACTCCGAAAGAACTTTGGAATAGCCTGATGAATGCAATAAACCCGGCAACTTTTACAATGGTTGCCATGAAGGAAGTAAAAACTGTTGGAGCACCATCATATACATCAGGTGTCCAAAAATGAAATGGCGCTGCAGATACTTTAAATGACATCGACACTACCAGCATTACAAGTCCGGCACCAACCATTACAGGTAGGGTGCCGTTACCTAGCTGAAGGTTATCAATATAAAATGAAGCGAGATTATTTCCTCCATATATGAAAGCGATTCCCATTAGCATGATGCCAGTAGAAAAGGCCCCCATTAAAAAATATTTGAGGGATGCTTCATTGCTTTTTAAATTTCGCTTATCACTACCGGTTAGTATATATAGTGGAATCGACATGATCTCAATCCCAAGAAAAAGCATCAGCAAAGTTTTGAAAGAGGAAGATATAGCCACCCCGCAGAGTACAAAGAAGATGAGAGCAAAATATTCAGATATATTATTTCCATTTCCAACTTTTTCTATATCACGTCCATTCAACAAAAAGTAAAGAAGTGTGCAGGCAAAAGCAACTGTATTAAAGACCAGGGTGAAATTATCAAACCTCACCATCCCATGTGTATCAATATTGAAGAATTGCCATCCAAAAAACTCCATCACATTGGCGATAAGCAGTATGATAATACCCGCTATGGCCCAATACTTCGGACTGGAGCTCTTCTTTAGAAAAACACCCCCAAACATCATTACCACTCCCCAGATTGCTGATATTATAATTGCACTCATGATTTTATTATCTTATTTCCCAAACTTGGTTAATATAGCCGACACCGTATCTTCTGTTAATTGAAATACAGGCTTTGGATATATGCCCAGGATGAAAATAAAAAGAACTATTACCGCTAATGTAACTTTTTCTCTTATTGATATGTCTTGTACCAATTCTGTTATTGAATTTGTACTCCCGTAAAAAACCTTCTGTACCATGTTCAGTGAATAAACCGCTACAAGGATCACAGAAATACTTGCAAAAACTACATACCACGAATTATATTGGTATAACCCGGCAAACATGGCAAATTCTCCAATGAATGCATTTGTTAATGGTAGTGCCATATTTGCAAGAACTATTATTACAAAAAAGATTGACAGAGCAGGGGCTTTTTGAGCTATACCACCAAGTTGTGATAGTTTTCTTATTCCAAGCTGCTTCTCAATAAGATCTATCACGATCCACAACCCAATGATATTGATCCCATGATTGAGCATCTGGATCATGACACCCTGTAGCGCTGTAGCGTTAAGAGCGAAGATCGCAGCGCTCATCAGTCCAATATGCGCAATAGAAGAATATGCGACAATTCTTTTAAGATCATCCTGCACAATGGCAATGCAACTTGCATACAGCATCCCGGCAACCGACAATACTATTACAATGTTTTCAAACTTTAAAGTACCCTCAGGAAGTACGGGTAGCACCCAACGGATCACAGCAAATACACCCATCTTTACCATGATCCCACTTAGCACCATGGTAGCTGGTGCAGGCGATTGTTCATAGGTATCTGGTTGCCATGTATGAAATGGGAATACCGGCATCTTTACTGCAAAGGCAACAAAGAATAAACAAAATAACCAACCCTGTTCTTTTGGTAATAAGGCTGTTTTATAAAATGCTTGTATGGCAAACGAATGATCACTTGTTATTGTCGGCGGACTTTGAAGGTAGATATAGATGATCCCAACCAGCATCAGGAGGGAACTTACAAATGTGTAAATGAAAAATTTGAAAGTAGCAGGTATTCTTTTTTCTCCTCCCCACCTGCTGCATAAAAAATAAACGGGTATCAACGCTAGTTCCCAGAAGAAGTAAAATACCAATGCATCCATTGCAACGAATACACCCATTAATCCACACTGGCTTAAGAGCATTAGTCCATAAAATGCATTGGCATTTTTATACTCCCTTTTATAAGTACCTAAGAGTATTAATGGAAATGATAATGCTGTTAAAAAGGTAAGCATACGCCCCATCCCATCCAGTCCTATAGAGAAGCTGCTGCCCAGGTAAGGCATCCATTTATAACTGACATTATTATAATATAAGTATTTTGAGCCATCTGTATAGCACAAGCTTATGATTGAAATAATCAGCGTCATCAGGGAAGAAAACAAGGCCCATGCCTTAACTTTTTTTGCATCTTTAATAGTAAATGCCAGCACACCAGTCACCAGTGGAAACCATAGCAGCAATTCAGGAAATGTGATATACTTGCCGAGCATTATATTTTATTTTGCGAACATTTGGATAATGAATAAGATTAAAATACCGACCACCATCATCAATATATAGTTGCCAACCTGCCCGTTTTGCAAAAGCCTGATCTGTCGGCTTCCATAATTAATACCTTTCCCAACACCATTAACCAACCCGTCAATACCGGATCTTTCAATAACATTATTAAAGAAAACAGAAAGTGAACGGAAAGGCCTGACAATTACGGTATCGTAGATCTCATCAACATACCATTTGTTTTCCAACACTTTTGCAAAGCCGGTTGACTCATCTACAGTAGGTTTGTATTTTCTAAATTTAGTCCAGGCCCATAGACTTGCAATAACAGCTAGAACAGAAGATATGGTCATCAGTAATATCTCATTTTGTGCACTACTCTCATGTTTTGCCAGTATCCCCGCAGATTGTGCAAATACCGGTGATAAAAACGCAGCTAGCCTATGTCCGTCATGCATAAATATTTCAGGTATTCCTACCAGCCCACCAACAATTGAAAGAAATGCGAGAACTATTAAAGGAATGGCGATGGCGGGTGGACTTTCATGAAGATGATGTTCTTGTTCTGCAGTGCCACGGAACTTCCCATTAAATGTCATGCCCAGAAGCCTGAACATATAAAATGCAGTAAGCATTGATCCCAATACCCCTATTATATAGAATAGTGTATTGTTGGAATAAGCTGCTGTTAATATTTCGTCTTTAGAAAAGAAACCTGAGAATGGTGGGATCCCCGCAATAGCGATACATCCAATAAAGAAGGTAATGTATGTAGTTCGAAGGTGTTTGCCAAGCCCTCCCATCTTCCTGATGTCCTGTTCTCCACCCATAGCATGAATGACAGACCCTGCACCGAGGAATAATAAGGCTTTAAAAAATGCATGGGTCATAACATGAAACACTGCACCAGTATACGCCCCCACTCCTAGTCCAAGGAACATATAACCTAATTGGCTAACAGTGGAGTAAGCCAAAACTTTCTTAATATCATTTTGTTTTAAGGCAATTGTTGCAGCAAAAATGGCTGTACTCAATCCTATGATGGCTACTACCGACATTGTGATGGGCGATAGCGTGTACATCAGGTTGCTCCGTGCTATCATATAGATACCCGCGGTAACCATTGTCGCAGCATGTATCAATGCTGAAACGGGAGTTGGACCAGCCATTGCATCTGGCAACCAGGTATATAAAGGTATCTGTGCGCTCTTTCCAATTGCACCCAAAAATAATAAAAGAGTTATCCCCACCAGGGTTTTAGAATTGAGAGTGGAGATGGAAGAAATAATTCCGTTCTGAGGATTGAAAAGGTCGTGGTAAGATACTGTGCCAAAAGTATTGATCATCCAAAATATGCCAAGAAGAAAACCGAAATCCCCGATCCTGTTCATTATAAAAGCTTTCTTTGCTGCGTTATTATAGATTGTATTCTTGAACCAATAACCGATCAGCAGATAAGAGCACAAACCCACTCCTTCCCATCCTATGAACATGATCAAATAGTTTGCGCCAAGCACCAACAAGAGCATGGAAAATACGAAGAGGTTAAGATAGGAAAAGTACCGTGCAAAACCTGGTGCGGTTTCTTCATGCATGTACGAGGTAGAATACAAATGGATCAGGAAACCAACCCCGGTTATTATTAACAGGAATAAAGTTGAAAGCTGGTCAACCTGGAAAGCAAAATTTATTTTGATCTTTCCTGCTGATAAAAAATCAAAATATGAAATTGTCTGGGCTGTAAATCCATCCTGGCGTACCTGGAAAAATATCAGAAGGCTTATTACAAAGGATGCAAGAATAACACCACTTCCAATAACACTCACCACTGGCCTGGATAATAGCTTCCTGGCAAGCCCATTGATCAAAAAACCAATCAGTGGCAGTAAAGGCACCAGGTATATTAAATGTATAATGTTTGTCATTCTAATTCTTCAACCTATTTAAAAAATTAATATCAACCGAATGTGTATTGCGATACATCATTATAATGATCGCCAGGCCTACACTCACCTCTGCCGCAGCTACTACCATGATAAAAAATACAAATATCTGCGCATCACTGGCAAGTGTTGGAAATTGTGCTGCTACACCAGACAAATGCATTTTAGAAAATGCTACTAACAACAAGTTCACTGAGTTGAGCATTAGTTCGATGCACATGAATATTATGATGGCATTGCGCCGTGTAAGCACGCCTACAATGCCAATGCAAAAAAGTGCCAGCGATAAAAATATATACCATTTTATCTCCATTGCCTAAAGTTTTTAGTTTTATCTACAGTCGAACACCCATCCCTAATTACTCTTTTTTACCAATCACAACTGCTCCAACCATTGCGCTTAAAAATAATACACTGCTTATTTCAAAAGGGATGACATAATCATTGAATAACACCTTTCCAAGATAGCCTATCAAACCAATATCACCTCCGTTCATTTGTGAAACCCTGTTCATTTCATCCGACCGTGATAATGCTGCAACAAATACCAGCATAAGGCACATCCCTGCGATGGTACCAGCCATTTTAAGATTCATATTTTTTGCTGGCTCTGCATCCGCATTTAAATTCATTAGCATGATAACGAATAGAAATAATACCATGATCGCGCCCGCATAAACAATGATGTTTACAATCGCAAGAAACTGTGCATTCATTAAAATATAATGCCCGGAGATGGCAAAGAATACAACTATAAGCCATAGTACACTATAAACGGGATTTTTACTTCCAACAACACCCGCTGCGCCAACGATTGCCAGAACGGATAAGAACCAGAAGAGTATTTGAGTAATGTTCAAATGTTTTGTTTTTGAGGGTCAATGTTCATTTCCATGTCCTTCAGGATGTTTCGCCCTGCTTCCCAAAGCCTTCTTATATGCTTCAGGATCTTTTTTTGGATCAGGGATCAGCAGATCCTCTTTTCCATAAATAAATCCTTTACGCTGAAAATTAGAAGGAGCAAATGTTTCACTTAAATAGATAGCATCCTTAGGACAAGCCTCTTCACAGAAACCACAAAAAATACACCGAAGCATGTTGATCTCATATTTCGCAGCATACTTCTCCTCTTTATATAAATGCTCTTCACCCACTTTGCGCTCTGCTGCTTCCATGGTAATAGCTTCTGCCGGGCAGGCAACTGCACATAGGCCACAGGCCGTACACTTTTCACGCCCCTCTTCATCCCTGTTCAATATTTGTAACCCACGAAATACCGGGCTAAATGGTCTTGTCTTTTCCGGGTAATTGATGGTAGGTCTCTTCTTAAATATATGGCTGAATGTAATGATCATTCCTTTCAATATTGCAGGCAGGTACATCCGCTCCCAAAATGTCATGGGTTTTCTTGAAACTACTTTTAGCCTATTTGTTAATGCTTGCATATTTAAAATTTCAATTCTTATTGTAATTCTCTTTTCTCTTTTTTGCACTCAGGGCGCGGAAAGCGCTGCAACTGCTACAACACCCTAAAGTGCGCCGACCGCGTTCAGAAATGCCAGTGGTTTTGTTTGAGTAATACTAAAGCTCCTGTCAGCAACATATTAAATATCGCCAGCGGGATCAATATTTTCCAACCAAGATTCATCAACTGGTCATACCTGAAACGTGGGATGGTCCATCTAACCCACATAAAGAAAATTAGAAAACAAACTATTTTAATAAATAAAACCCCTCCCTGTATTATGGTCACCCAATTCAAACCAAGTTTATCTATTAAAGCAGCGTCATTGAAAAAAGGAATATCGTATCCTCCAAAGAAAAGGCTTACCATAACTGCACTGCTAAGAAACATGTTGATGTATTCTGCAAATAGATAGAAGCCCAATTTCATAGATGAATATTCGGTGTGATAACCACCTACCAATTCATTCTCTGCTTCAGCAAGATCAAAGGGTGTACGATTGCATTCTGCAAATGCACATACAAGGAAAATAAGGAAGCCTAATGGTTGTTTGAAAATATTCCAGATGTGATCCATTTGACCACCCACCATTGCTTTAAGGCTGAGTGTTCCTGTAACCATTAACAAAGCAATCAATGCCAGCCCCATAGGCAGCTCGTAGCTGATGATCTGGGAAGCAGCCCGTAAGGCTCCGAACAATGAGAATTTATTATTGCTTGCCCAGCCACCAATCATGATACCATAAACACCCATACTTACAACACCAAATACAAATAAGATTCCTATATTGATATCAGCTATCTGCAGAGACATATCCCTATTGAACAAGTGCAACTTGTTACCCCATGGCACAACCGCCCCAATCATTATTGCCGTTAGCATCGCAAGGCAGGGGCCTAGTATAAATAAGAATTTGGATGAAAAGTTTGGAATGATCTCTTCTTTAAAGAATAGTTTCAATCCATCTGCCAAAGGTTGGAAAATACCTGCCGGCCCTGCCCGGTTAGGACCTCGTCTATCCTGTAAGATAGCCGCCACTTTACGTTCGCCCCATGTGGCATACATCGCAATGATCAGCGAACCCATCACCACTACCACGATAAGAACAAATTTCTCAAGTATAATCGTCCAGTCTATTGTTAAAAACATATCTATTGTTTATACACCTTCTTTTACATCCGTCACATTATGCCCGCTTGCATGGGGATCACCATTAAAAGTATTGGATACTGCCGGTCCTTCTAACTCACTTAGATGTACCTCAAGCTGGTTCACTTTACTTACATCATGTATGTCTAGTAACAAATGTGGCTGACGTCCAAATAATACTTTATCCAATGGATCCGGAGGCATTATCATTCCAACATTTCCTACATAATGTCCCTGCGATATAACCGAATGCCTGTTGATCTTTGTTGGACCTTCAATTACCCAATCGCTGGCATGTTTTTTTTCAAAGCGACAAGTATTGCAGATCCATCCTGGCTTACCATCAGAGAGAGTTTGCACTTCTCCCCATTCATCTTTTCGTGCAGTAACCCGAAATACTTCATCACCGCGATTCCATAATGTAACCTGGCCATGACATTTATCGCAATCCCTGTGAGCATCTACAGGCTTAAGAAACCATACCCTGTTTTTAAATCTGAATGTACGGTCTGTTAATGCACCAACCGGGCATACGTCAATCATATTTCCACTGAAATCATTTTCTATTGCTTTCGATATATAGGTTGATATTTCTGACTTATCTCCGCGATCCAGGATTCCATGCACTCTTTTATTTGTTAACTGGTCGGCCACATAGATGCAACGATAACATAGAATACAGCGGGTCATATGCAATTGTATATAATCGCCTATGTCTTCTCTTACAAACGTTCTTCTCTCAAATTCATAACGCGTTTGTTCAGCGCCGTGTGAATAAGTGAGATCCTGCAAATGACATTCACCGGCTTGATCACATACTGGGCAGTCAAGAGGATGATTGATCAATAAAAATTCTACCACACCTTTTCTTACATCAATTACTTTCTCACTTGTTATATTCTTAACCACCATTCCATCCATGACGTTGGTACGGCATGAAGCCACCAGCTTTGGCATTGGTCTGGGATCGACGGTAGAACCTGATACAACTTCAACCAGGCAAGTCCGGCATTTGCCACCACTACCCTTTAGCTTACTATAGTAACACATTGCAGGAGGCGCTACCTCGCCACCAATCTTACGCGCAGCATTTAATATGGTAGTGCCTGCAGGAACATCAATAGTAATGTTATCAATAGTTACTTTAAATATTTTTTGTTCTTCAGCCATAATTATTTTTTTACTACGACACATCAGGCCTATGACGTAATTAACGCTTCTGCATACTTTCCTAATCCATAATTCCTGACCAGACATTCTTTAGGATTCAAAATATGCCATTCAAACTCATCTCTGAAATGCCTGATCGCTGCTGCTACCGGCCATGCTGCTGCTTCACCTAAGGGACATATCGTATTTCCTTCAATCTTTCTTTGAATATCCCACAAAAGATCTATGTCCTTCATTTCTCCCTTTCCGTGTTCAATCTTTTGCAGGATCTTTTCCATCCAACCAGTTCCCTCACGACAAGGACTACATTGTCCGCAACTCTCATGATGATAAAATCTTGCAAGACTCAAGGTATGCCGAACAATGCATTGATCTTCATCTAAGACTTCAAAACCTCCACTACCCATCATTGAGCCAGTGGCAAACCCCCCATCGGAAAGGCTTTCATAGTTCATTAACCGTTTTTCCCCTTTTGCAGTAGTAAGCAATAAGCTTGCAGGAAGAATGGGCACCGATGATCCTCCCGGAACACAAGCTTTTAGCTTCTTTCCGTTTGCAATTCCTCCACAATATTCATCACTGTATATAAATTCCTCAACAGAGATGGTCATATCAATTTCATATACCCCCGGTTTATTGATATTCCCACAGGCAGAGATGAGTTTTGTACCAGTCGATTTTCCCACTCCAATCCTGGCGTATGCATCTCCACCCTCATTTATGATAGACACTACAGACGCAATTGTTTCAACATTATTTACTACTGTTGGGCAATCCCATAATCCTTTTACTGCCGGAAATGGTGGCTTTATCCGTGGTAATCCACGCTTGCCTTCAAGGCTTTCAAGTAGCCCTGTTTCCTCACCACAAATGTATGCTCCAGCTCCGCGATGAATATAGATCTCACAATCAAAACCACTACCCAAAATATTCTTTCCTAAAAATCCTGCTTTCCTTGCCTCATCAATTGCAGCATCCAGGATATCAGTTACCCATTCATATTCTCCACGGATATAAATGTAGGAGACATTACTGCCAACTGCAAACGAGGATACAATCATTCCTTCAATCAAAAGATGAGGAAGAAATTCCATGAGGTACCTGTCTTTAAAAGTTCCTGGTTCACTTTCATCAGCGTTACATACAAGGTAACGTTCAACCCCTTCCGGCTTAGCGAGAAAGCTCCACTTCAGTCCGGTCGGGAAGCCTGCACCACCACGTCCGCGTAATCCACTTCTCTTCACCTCTTCGACGATGTCGTTTGGAGCCATCTTTAAAGCTTTCTCCAGGCTACGATAGCCACCTTCACGCCGATATACTTCCATTGTCTGGATGTTCTCAACATTTGCTTTCTCTAATAAAATTTTTTTGCTCATCCGCTTTATTAATTCTTACATTCTGCAATTATTGCATCTACTTTTTCTTTGCTAAGGTGTTCACGATAAGTTTTACCCAATTGCATCATAGGAGCGTAACCACATGCTCCCAAACATTCAACTGTTTTCAAGGTGAACAAACCATCCGGAGTTGTTTCTCCTACGCTAATGTCTAATTTCTCTTTAATATAACTGATTATGTCATCACTGCCTTTCACCATGCAAGGCCCTGTCTGGCATACTTCAAAAACATACTTTCCAACAGGCTTAAGATTAAACATTGAATAAAAGGTTGCTACTTCATACACTTCGATCGGTTCAATATTCAATATAGAAGCAACGTAATCCATTACCGGTACATCAAGCCATCCGTCAAATTCCTTCTGGGCAATATGTAGTATTGGAAGCAAAGCACTTTTTTGTTTGCCTTCTGGGTAATGGCTGATCAGCTCATGTACCTTTTTTAAACTATCATTAGAAAACTCCATCATTAACTTTTAAATGTATCAGGCATCTAACTCCCCCGCTATGAGGTTCAGGCTACTCATTGTAATAATCGCATCACTGAGCATCCCACCTTTTGTCAATTCAGAATAAGCCTGGTAATATATAAAGCAGGGTCTCCTGAAATGCAACCGATATGGGGTTCTTCCACCATCGCTAATAAGATAAAATCCAAGTTCACCATTAGCGCCTTCTATAGGTGAATATATTTCTCCAACAGGAATATCAGTTTCGCCCATCACTATTTTAAAGTGAAAGATAAGCGCTTCCATCTTTGTATAAACATCCTTCTTGTCGGGAAGATAATATTCGGGTACGTCTGCATGATAAATATCTGCTTCTGCTCCCTTCATCGCCTGCACTTTCGCATAGGCATCTTTTATTAACTTAAGACTTTGTTGCATCTCACCATTACGTACTAAAAACCGGTCATAACAATCACCTGTTTTTCCTACAGGAATAGTAAAATCAAAATCTTCATAGCTGCTGTAAGGAGTATGAACACGCACATCATAATCCACTCCGGCCGCTCTTAGATTAGGTCCTGTAAATCCATAGTTCAAGGCTCTTTCAGCAGAGATAGGACCGACCCCGATGGTACGTTCCATGAATATCCTGTTGCGGGTAAAAAGATTTTCAAATTCTGCCAGCACGATAGGCCATTCTTTAATGAATTTCTCCAGTTTTTCAAATGCTGAGGTCGTGAAGTTTCTTTCGAAGCCTCCAATTCTCCCAATATTTGTTGTAAGCCTGGATCCACAGATCTCTTCATAAATCTCATAGATCAGCTCGCGATATTGCATTACATACAAAAAACCGGTATATGCACCGGAATCAACCCCCACTATAGAATTACAGATAAGATGATCTGAGATCCTTGCAAGCTCCATGATAATTATCCTGAGGTAATCAACTCGTTTGGGAGTTTTTATTTTGAGTAACCTTTCACAGGTAATATGCCATCCAATATTATTGAGCGGGGAAGAACAATAGTTCATCCTGTCTGTCAGTGGAGTGATCTGGTATAAGGGCCTTCTTTCTGCGATCTTTTCAAAAGCACGATGGATATATCCAACAGTCTGCACTGCACTAACTATACGTTCACCATCAAGTTCTACAATATTCTGAAATACACCATGAGTAGCCGGATGTGTAGGCCCAAGATTAAGCGTTGTGGTCTGCTTTTCAATACTGCCCGGTGGTAATTTGATATGCTCCATGTAGTTAGTCTGTTTTATCTTCCAAACATCTCATCATCTTTATCTCTTCTTGTCTGATCTTCCAATGGAAATTCTTTTCTCATAGGAAAATATTCCATGTCATCTACATTCAATATTCTCTTCAAGTTAGGATGACCAATAAAGTTAACCCCGAAAAAATCATAGGTCTCTCTTTCCATCCAGTTTGCCCCGGAATATAATGCTGTTGCGCTGAATACATCAGGCTTATTTATATCAGTAAAGACTTTGAAACGAATTCG
The DNA here is from genome assembly GCA_017882205.1 of Chitinophagaceae bacterium. Lineage (GTDB taxonomy): Bacteria > Bacteroidota > Bacteroidia > Chitinophagales > Chitinophagaceae > Ginsengibacter. Next base: position 1,956 of record JADGPY010000363.1, on the reverse strand, counting down.
GACATTGTCCACAAGGTTATGAACATGATATACAACTGCCATTTCTTTTCCCTTGTTATCAGGATAATGAACAGCAGTAATATCTGTGAGGAATTGAAACTTTAATTCAGGATCGTCAAATAAGAACTGAAGAACTTTTAAATTCATTTCTGTAGGAACTTCAAACGTTAGCATTCCATAAGGTTCTTCCCAACCGATAAGTTGTTCACCAAATTTCTCTGTAAGTTTTGATCTTATTAGTTCGTTGGTCATTAGCTGGATACTTGTTACTTGGTTCTTAACATTGCTGGCACCATACAGTGTTCTTTATTGAATCCCATAACTATTCAGGAGTTCTATATATTGATCTGAATTCCGTCTCCTGATACTTTCCTGTCCAACCAGCTCCTGCACCTTAATAAATCCATCCAATACTGCTTCCGGCCGTGGTGGACAGCCGGGAACATATACGTCTACTGGTATGATCTGGTCAATTCCCTGTAATACAGAATAACTATCAAAAATGCCTCCACTACAGGCACAGGCTCCCATTGCCAGCACCCACCTGGGTTCAGCCATTTGCAAATAAACTTTTTTTACTATCGGTGCCATCTTTTTTGCTATGGTACCCATCACCATCAGAAGATCGCATTGCCGTGGAGAAAAGCTTACCCTCTCCGATCCGAATCTGGCAAGATCATAATGTGCACCCATCAATGCCATAAATTCAATACCACAACAACTGGTAGCAAATGGTAAGGGCCAGATGGAATTTTTTCGGGCAAGCCCAACCACGTCACTAAGTTTTGTGGCGAAAAAGCCTTCACCAGTATATCCTTCGGGAGCTTCCACTTTACCGATAGGAGCTTCGAGTGGTTTATGATTTACATTATATTGTACCGGACGAGCCATGTTTCTTTTTTAATGTTTAAGTTCCTCTTAATAATCCGCAATCGCAGAATCTAAGAGTATCATTTTATGCTTTTAATCCTCCCATTTAAGTGCGCCTTTTTTAAGTATATAAAGAAAGCCTGCCAGAAAAAAACCTACAAACAATATTACCGCCATAAAACCATGCCATCCCAATTGACGGAAATTCACAGCATAAGGGTAAAAAAATATAACCTCAACATCGAATAAAACAAATAATATAGCAACCAGGAAATATTTGATAGCCATTGGCTGCCTGGCGTTCCCTTGTGATTCAATACCACTTTCGAAATTGACGAGCTTATCCGCCGTCTTACGTTTAGGGCCAAAAAGATGGGTCAATACAATTATTCCGCCAATAAGTACAATGGCAAATATCAACTGTATACCGATAGGCAAATAATTTGAGGTATTGTTTAAATCAGGTGCAACCTGTAAGAAATACAAATGCATGAGTTTTCTTGAGGTGCAAAAATAAGGTAGCTAACTCAATTTCCAATTTAATTACAATGTTTTAAAATGCAATTAATTACATTGTTGGAATTTGCTTATTTTATCGCGTTCCCTGATGCGGTGGCTTGACCTTAACCTTGACATCAGGATTAGGCTTCTCCGGCGTGATAGTGGTTTTAGACTTAACTTTTGACCCTGGTGCACTTAATGCTTTCAGGTTGTCCAAAGCCTGGGTATTTGAAGGATCTAGTTCCAGGATCTTTTTGGTATACTCAAGGGCAGTAGCATTATCTCTTGCAATATTATAATAGTAAGCGACCATATAATTATAAGCAGTAAGCACCATGGCTTTATTTTTAGCTGTATCCAAAAGCCCGAATTGGATTACCTTTTCATAGTCAGGTTTTGCCAATCCCTTAGCCCCTGTCGAATCCATTCCTTCGCTTGCTCTTGCACGCATATACCATCCAAAAATGTCCTCTGGATACTTGTCTGTATAAATGGTAAAAATCGAATCAGTCGCAGAATAAGAACTTCCTTTATAATAATTCCAACCGGCATTGTAAAGATCAACCTTGCCAAAGTTCTTTTTTG
>JADGPY010000063.1 GCA_017882205.1 Chitinophagaceae bacterium | reverse complement strand
CTCTACGAAGGCGCAAAAACTTAATGTTTACCAGCTAACAGATCAATTGGTTAGTTTTGACAGTAGCACCTGTACTTTCCAGGATTTTGACCTTACTAATAAATTAGGAAGTGTGACTTATACGCCCACTAATTTAGGAGATACTACCCCGCTTCGTATAAATTTAAAAACTTCAATGCAAACCTTTTTTAGCAATGATGCGAATTTTTTAGGCGATACCGCATTTAGACTGGCTTTCCATGGTTTTGCATTTTCTCCTGAGATATCTTTCCCCGGAAGTAATTCATTAAGTTATTTTAATCTTGCCGATACCAATACTAAGATGGTTATATATTATAAATATATAGATACTCTCAACAAACCAGCTAAAGACACCATTGCTTCTTTCAACTTGTCCAATGATCCATCAGGTTATGCACAAAGCGCATCATGGGTAAATCGTTCACATACTGGTGGAGAGTATCTGAATCACGTAGGGAACAATTCAAATCCCAATGGGGATGATCCAATATATATCCAGACCAATCCAGGCACTTATGCTCTTGTACAAATACCCGGGCTGGCAAACGTTTCTAACAGGATCATACACCGGGCAGAACTGATTATGGACCAGGTTTACTCACCTGCTCCAATTGATAGCTACTTCTCTACCCCTAACTATCTTTTTCTTGACTATAAGGACACAGGCAGTAACAATTTTCATCTTGAATTATGTGATTTTAATTTTTCATCTACAGCTGGTCCGAACCTTACCGAATTTGGCGGTTATCGAACCTATGCCCTGGATAATGCTGGGAAAACCATTAGCAGGTATGTATTCAACATCTCCAGGTACGTTCAGAATATTATTACTAAACATCTTCCACCGCGGGTTTTCCGACTTTACTCACCTTCTTTGGTGTCGAGCGGGACCATACTTTTATCAGATCCATTATGTAATTCAGGGGCTATCAGTTATCCGCTTTTTTTACTTAACCAGCCTGTTGCAGGACGTGTTAAGCTCTATGGAGGAAATAATACCAATGCGATTCTACCTAACAAAATGAGGTTGCACATTGTATATTCTAAAATATAAACTCTAATTTTGCATCTCAAAAATTTAGCCCATGCCATATTTGTTTACGTCTGAATCGGTCAGCGAAGGCCATCCTGATAAGGTTGCGGACCAGATAAGTGATGCCTTGATAGATAATTTCCTTGCTTTTGATCCAAAAAGTAAAGTGGCATGTGAAACATTGGTTACTACAGGATTGGTTGTTCTTGCCGGCGAAGTAAGGTCTAAAGCTTACCTGGATGTGCAGGAAATTGCCCGGCAGGTTATCCGTAAGATCGGATACACCAAAAGTGAATATATGTTTGAAGCCAGTTCATGTGGGGTAATTTCTGCTATTCATGAACAATCAGCGGATATCAACCAGGGAGTTGACCGTTCCAATAAAGAAGAACAAGGTGCAGGAGACCAGGGAATGATGTTTGGATATGCCACTGGTGAAACAGATAGTTATATGCCGCTGGCCCTGGATATTGCGAATAATCTACTGAAAGAATTAGCAGTTCTTAGAAGAGAGAATAAACAAATTAAATACCTGCGCCCTGATGCAAAAAGCCAGGTAACACTTGAATACAACGACAATAACCTGCCCATCAGGATAGAGGCAATCGTAGTTAGTACTCAGCATGATGATTTTAACACAGACGAAGCGAAAATGCAGAAAAAGATATCAGATGACATTAAAAAAATATTGATTCCTCGTGTAAAAGCGATGTATAAAAAGTATGCACATCTTTTTGACAATAATATAAAATACCACATTAATCCAACTGGGAAGTTCGTAATCGGTGGGCCTCATGGGGATACAGGATTAACTGGCCGTAAGATCATCGTTGATACCTATGGTGGCAAGGGCGCTCATGGTGGTGGCGCTTTTAGTGGCAAAGACCCGAGCAAAGTTGATAGAAGTGCTGCTTATGCAACCAGGCATATTGCCAAGAATTTAGTTGCCGCAGGCCTCTGTACCGAAGTGTTAGTGCAGGTTTCCTATGCCATTGGGGTGGCACAACCAACCAGTATAAGCGTAAATACTTTCGGAACAGCTAAAGTTGAACTTAGTGATGGAGAAATAGCTGAAAAGATTAAAGGACTATTTGATATGCGTCCTTATTTCATCGAGCAGCGTTTAAAATTACGCAACCCTATCTATAGCGAAACAGCAGCATACGGCCACATGGGGAGAAAGAATGAAGTAGTTACTAAAACATTTACAACTCCTGATGGCAAGGTTAAGAATGTTAAAGTAGAATTATTTACCTGGGAAAAACTAGACCATGTTGCCAAAGTGAAACAAGCCTTTGGTTTATAATGAGGCTTCCTCGTCAATATCAACAACAGCATCGTCCTAAGAAAAACATGATCATTGTAGGACAACAGCATGTAAAGGATGCTTTGTTAAAAGGTGCGCAGCTAGAACGCATTTATCTTTCCACTTCTATTTTCGGAAATGCTGCAGAAGAGATCAGGCGTCTTGCTGAAGAGTACCATGTACCAGTGAATAAAGTACCAGTAGAAAAATTGAACAGCTTTAATATCAGTGATCATGATGGATGCATTGCCATAAAAGGCAGAATCAGTTACCAGGATCTTCAATCCGTGATCTCTTTTATTGTAGAGGAGGGTAAAGTTCCTCTTTTCCTTATCCTTGATGGTATCACTGATATCCGTAATATCGGGGCATTGGCAAGAACAGCATATTGTTGCGGGGTTCAAGCGATCATTATTCCAGACAAAGGAGTAGGGGCATTGAATGACGACGCTATTGCAACCTCAGCAGGAGCATTGGAGCAGATAGCAATTTGTCGCGTAACCAGCCTTGTCAAAACGGTAGATGACCTACAACTAAACGGGATCAGGGTTTTTGCCAGTGATATGACTGCTGAAACAAATGTATTTGACATTTCATTTAAAGAACCTTGCGCTATTATTATGGGAAGTGAAGATAAAGGGATCTATCCTGCACTTATGAAGGTGTGTGATGAAGCCTTCAAAATCCCGATGATGGGTCATTTTGAATCATTAAATGTTTCTGTTGCGGCCGGAATGATTTTGTATGAAGTAATGAAGCAACGTATCCCGATCGGGGCGATCGGGGCGCTTCCAGCGACCTGAGCGCTAAATGAAATCTGAGCCCTCCAATCCCCTGGTATTGTTTTAAGAGATCCAGCATCCGCCTTATCGTTCAGGTCGCTGGAAGCGCCCCG
>JADGPY010000362.1 GCA_017882205.1 Chitinophagaceae bacterium | reverse complement strand
AGCAAATTGCTGAAATTTTCGAAATAAGCTGATTTGTCGATCAAACCAACATTGCCGCCTCCATAACGACCAGTATGCGTAAATAACCTGCTGATCCAGCTGAACATGTAACCATACTGCGTCCAGATAGGGAAAGTAAACAGAACAAAGGCGCCTACAGATGAAAGGATGTACCAAAGTTTATTCCTGAAGCCTGGAATAAGTATAAGTGGGAGAATAACCAATGGAAGGAAAGTAATCTTGCTAGCCATCCCAAAGCCTGTAACCAATGCAAATAACAGTATATTTTGCCTGCCGCTCTTGTTTATTCCCGGTAAAAACTGCCATATAACCGCGGTGAGCATCATCATTGCGGACAGAAAAAGCATTGACTCCTGTGATGCAAGAGTAAGTCCGTTGAACAGGGCCATTGCCGAAAAGAATGGAGCCGTTTGCAGCAATACCGCCAGCCAGGCTTTCCCGGTCGTCTTAAACGCTACTATACCACTAAAGATCAGAAATAAACAATTGAGTGCAAGTAATGCATAGGTTATAATGAAAAGATGATGTTCAGGATCTTTGAGCACAGCCATCCGCAAGTCGGCCGGTTCTGACCTGTCGAGCAAATGATAAACTCTAAGCACCAGTGCGCCATAAACCTGAGTTGTTGTCCCCGGGTGATCTACATGCCCGGCAACTTTCAGATCAGCATTATTCACCGAATTAAGCAGGTAACAATATACAGGATCATAACCACCTCCAAACCAATTAAACCCACGCCGTTGGATGGTTTCAGCTGAAGTAACCAGTAAAAAAACCGGAACAATTAAAAAGAGAAGGTAGATTAATTTGCGTTTCATAGATTATCAATTATAGGCTTATATTCCTATCGGGTTTCTTTCCCGACTTTTATATTTCCCCGTAATCACAAAAATAGAATGACAGAAGTTTGATCATATTAAATCCTGGATCATCAGCCGGAATTCTTACCTGTTGCAACAGAATAAAAAATCGTACAGAGCGAACATTTTGCCGAAGCTGTTGGGGTAGCAAGTAACATACTAATAGGAAAACCGGCAGGAAATAAAGTTAAAATATACAGGTACTAAGAACCATATTACAAAGCGAGTAGCGAAATTAAGGATAGCGCTTCATACCTTGCAAAAATAGCATAAAGTTCCGGGTTTCCAAATATTTTACAATATACCACCTATTTTATTTTTTCAAAGCTAGCTCACGAACTGAGTTGCGAAAAATACCGCCAACTATATGACGAGCGTTTGAGCATTGGGAGATTAGCTGCTTAATTTTTTACAGGAGTATTGCTATTGATTGATAACAGTATAATTCTTCTTCTGAGCAATAAAAAACGGGTAATCATAAACTTTAAATTCAAATGTTTTGCCATCCAAATATTTATGTAATTCATCTGGAAATCGCTTCTCATCCATCGGATAATAATCGTCCTTTAAAAATCCGACTATGTAATCAGCATCATCAACACGCGGGAAGAAAAATATCTTTGACCTAAAAGCAAGATGTGGCAGAATATGCCCTGTAGCAGATACTTTAGCATCTAAAGGAATTAATTTTAAGTAGTCATTAATCTTCTTTGGATCAAAGGCGGCCTTATACATTGAGCCTTTATAAAATGCAAATTTAGTATCGCTACACCAACTAATCTTCCTATTAGAATTATCTAGCAGATGTATTGTGCCTACCAGTGTAATGACACAAATCGCCCCTGCCAATATATTACGTAATCTTTTAGATCTAAATTCTGAAAGAATAAGAAAAACAGCTAATGGCAGGATTGAAACAAAATCAATAGCATAAAATGACTGATTACTCCATCTGACAGGGTCATCATTCAACATCTTCCTGGCTAGGATTGGAATAAAAAGGAGCAAATACCGTGGTCTGAATAATAGTAGAAATCCTCCGCAAACAAAATAATATACATAAAATTCTGATTTTACACCGTTATAAGCCGGGTCTCCTGTTGTATTGGTAAAAAGAAGTTTAATTGTCTCGATAGGGTGCTTTAAGATAAATAAGACTGCTTCAAATGGTCCGTGTCCCAAGGCTGTAAATTGAAACAAATCATATTTCTTGAAAGGCGTTTCAATCAATGGTATAATGACCGTAAAGGTGATTATAAAATAAGCTATTGAAAACAATACAATCCCTACAGCTAAATTTCTATACCATTTATCTTTATAGTTTGAAACTAACAAAAACAGTCCGATAAAAGCTGTCCAAAGGGCCATATCTTCCCGTGCGAGCAATATAAAAGCAAGTATCGTCAAACACCACATTAATTGTTTCCGGGCATAATACAATAGAAAAACGGGAATCATGGATGAGGCAATTATTGCAATATTACAGTCATTAGCAAAAGCGGTCCACCTCCCAAGAAGCATAAAGTATTGCAGCAATGCAAGAATTGATAACAGCTCACTATTTGTCTTTAGCTTAACCAGTTCATATACCGCCCACGAACCATATATAATTATAATTGCTTGAATAAGCATGAGCGTATAGGTCCCGGTAAGCCAGGATAACAACCAATATAAAGGAACAAAGATCATTAGGGTAAAAGACACATGATCCTGTAGAAAATTAATATGCTTAACCAGATATACTGGGTTATCACTCAATCGCAAATGGGCATAATCATTAAATGCAAAGTTGTATGCTCCGTAATCGAAAGCATCTGTCCTGAAGAAATAATGATTACAACAAGATATTAGTATGCATATACATCCGAATAGGATCATTATAGTATAAGGCAACCAATCAGATGCTTTTCTTATTAATGCTTTTTTATCAATAATATTCACGGCAGCTCCTAATATATAAACTTCATTACTATTTAATTAAATCTCCATTTCTCTGGTATCATCTTACAAACTAATAATGTGAACCAGAATTCATGGATCGAATATTTTAGAACAATAGATTCCAATCTATAATTGCACCGATAATACAAGATGTTGCTTCTAATATCCCTGTGTAACTGCCTGTTTACGCTTGAGTAGAATACTATGAAACACAAATATAGAATAAAATTTTGGAGTTCCAAGGAGTTAGTGAGGCCCAAAAGTCCACTTACAAATGTGGCTAATAATTCCCTTCGTTGATGTTCGCGTCTTCAGTTTGCTTGTCGCTAAAAGTGGTGCAATTAATATCCACCGAAAGCGGACGAAGCGGTTTATCGAAATCACCCTTCGAAATTTTAATGGTATTATCGCCATATATTCGTTTCATGAAAAGCGCCCATATAGGAAGGGCCATATTAGCACCTTGCCCCAGGTGTGTATTGCGGAAACGGATTGTGCGGTCGTCGCCTCCTACCCACACGCCGGTTACCAGGTCGGGTGTAAGCCCCATAAACCAGCCATCGGAGTTACTCTGTGTGGTGCCGGTTTTGCCAGCTATCGGGTTGCTTAAGCCATATTTATATCTTAACCGCGCTCCTGTGCCGCTTTCTACAACACCTTTCATCAGCGTAAGCATCAGGTAAGCTGTTTCTTCGCTCATAGCTTCATCCTGGCGCAGTAAAAAATTGGCGATAACGTTTCCATTCTTATCAGCAATACGCGTAATAAATAATGGTTGGGTATAAACTCCTTTATTGGCAAATGTATTCATGGCACCTACCATCTCGTATAGCGTGAGATCAGCTGTGCCCAGGCAGATGGAAGGTACTGCAGCAATAGGACTTGTTACGCCCATTTTGCGGGCAACCTTAATAACCGATTCGGGAGAATACCGCTTGATCAGGAAGGTAGATATCCAGTTGATAGAATTGGCAAGTGCTTCTTT
>JADGPY010000361.1 GCA_017882205.1 Chitinophagaceae bacterium | reverse complement strand
ACTTCTTCTTCAAGTTCTTTTGTCCCCTGGAACAATCCAAAGTCACCCATATTTGAGGAAATGAATTGCATATGGGCTTTTACTGCTATCGGATGGGGTTTCGTGCACATGGCGCTCAGAACCTTATCATATGAAGTATCTTTTTGCCTTGCTTTCGTAAGCAGGGACAATACTTCCTTTTCTGAGAGCCCTTTCTTGTTCATGTGCTAACTCAAGAATACTTGTTTATAAAAGTTTGGAATCAATTTCCTCAAGTGTTTGACTGATCTTTTTTTCTAATTCAATGATTTTTTGCTTGATCACTTCCGGCTTTTCATACTGGACTTCTTCATATTCTATTTCCCTGTACTTGGAAATGCTCAAATCATAATCATTTTCCTTTATTTCTTTAAAAGGTACGAAGAAACATTTAGCTTTCCTATTCTCAAACTTTTCCTTGCCCCTGCTTTTGAACTTTTCAATTATATCAGGTATGTCGCCTTTTCCATCAATGAAAGTCCGCTTATCATCCAGACTATAACCATCAGATTCCATACCATAGAACCAGACCTTTTCTGTCGGCTCTCCTTTGGTAAAAATAAGTACTCCTGCGGATACTCCTGCATATGGTTTGAAAACTCCAGAAGGCATCGAAACGACTGCATCCAGTCTGCATTGTTCAAGCAGTTTCTTCCTGATCAGTTTATGGGCATTTGAATTTCCGAATAAAACGCCGTCAGGCACGATTACAGCGCATCTTCCACTGCTGGATAATATGTTATACATCAATTCCAGGAAAAGGATCTCTGTTTTCTTTGTCCTGATAGTGAATTTCCCGCTGATCTCGGATTCGTCTATGCTCCCCTTAAATGGAGGATTGGCTAACACGACATCATAATAATTTGCTTCATTGTACCTCGTTGAGAGCGTATTGATGCTTTTGATGTTTGGATTGTTTATCCCGTGCATCATCAGGTTCATCAATGAAATCCTTGTCATTGTCTGGTCAAAATCAAATCCGTAAAATGTGCTTTCTCTTAAGAGCTCCCATTGTTTATCATTCAATTTGTCACCCTTGAAATTGTATTCATTCCCCTGCTCATCCTTTTTGATGAATTCCGCAGATGTATTTGTCTTTAATATATACTCATAGGCAGCCACCAGGAAGCCAGCAGTACCGCAGGCAGGATCGCAGATGACGTCCCCGATTTTCGGCGCCGTTAATTCTACCATCATTTTAATAATGTGCCTTGGAGTCCTGAACTGACCGTTCTTTCCTGCGGTTTTTAATTCTGAGAGGAGATATTCGTAAATATCGCCTTTGGTATCCCTGTTCTGTTCCTTAATGTGCATGCCGTTAATGATCTTTACAGCTTCAATGAGCAGCGATGCGGTCGGGATTGTGAATACAGCGTCTTGCATGTATTTGGAATAGAGTGAATCTTCTCCGCCCAGGCTTCGCAGGAATGGGAAAACCTTATCGCGCACATGCTCTAATATTTTGTCTGCCGGGAGATTTGTCCAGTGTGACCATTTGCATCCTTCTTTGCCTTTAAAGAGGGATTCGTATTTTTCACTTGATAGTTGTGCGTTCTGTTCTCTTGCTATGTCCTCATCTTCCAGGCGCTTCATGAAGAGGAGATAGGACATCTGCTCTATCGCTTGCAGTGGGTTTGAGATTCCACCGCTCCAGAATTTGTCCCAAAGCTGGTTTATTTTGGATTTTAGGTCTGAATCTAACATTTTGTTTTCCTTTTCATATTTTTATCACGAATAACCACAGTAAAACTATATCCGATGCATTAAATCTGCGTTTATCTGCGGTTTGTTTTTCGTTTTGTACGGATTCATAAGATTCTTTATATTATCCCTATAGATTGCAGAATTTTTTACAATTTGACAAAATGTAGGGGTAAGCATTTATTTTGCCTCCAATTCGCCGCGAAATGCTCTCTGCATCAGGACATTGAAGAAGTTTTCGATGTGCTGCCTGGATTGAGTTTGATGCTCGCGGATTTGTTCGAGTTGCTGAACGATATGAGCAAATTTTTGTTGTTTCTCCAAATCAGATATTACTATCTCTATATTCAATGCGATTTCTTTACGAAAAAAAGTCAACGTAGATGTTCCCCCAATATTTCTAAAAAAATCTTCACCGAAAAATAATAATTGGTATGCCAAAAATTCGGGAATTATTATTCGTTCATCACAGACTAGACCATAGAATTGTTGGTTTGTATAAATCTCTTTTTTTGCAATTGCAATTTTTCCGAGACTTCCTGCACAACTGAGTATGACGGTATTTTTTGGAAATAAAAGTGTTTTAGTTGGTTTTGCTTCTTCTTTAGAAAGTTTGTACTTAGATTCTCCGATATATATTGAATCTGTTAAATCCGGTAATGTTACCCATGGTATATTTCCTGTAAAACTTTTTGGCTTATCCCTTGTTGGAACAATGATATTTATTACATTTTTTAATATCTCTTTAGGTGTGTTTTTATTATTTGATAAAGGATGACCAAACATCTCTAAAAACGTGCTCTTCAAAAACTTATCAGTCAGCCCATCCGCCTCTGTCCTCCACTCTCTGAGCTTTTCTGCTTTTTCGAGGACGGCAGCGATTTTCTTCTGGGTGGGGAGGGGGGGGAGTCTGATTTCTTGCTTTAATAACTCTGGTTTTGTGATATGTTTCATCCCAGTCCCATGAGTTTTATTTATTAATTCCTGCAATATGGTTTTCAGATAATATAAAAAATAATTATCTGAGAGGATTTCCTTTTTAACTTTGACTTTGAAAATATGCTGATTTAATAAAGCTGGACCTTTTTCCCATTTAAAGATATCCAAGGTTGCAGACCAAGATAATAGAATATCTCCTTTATCAACATAATACTCTTGTTCATAAGATCCATCATAGTAATTTATAACTGAAGATGTACCCGTCAAATTTTGTATTCTGATAATTGGCAATCCGTTTTTACTCCATTCAGATGGTTTAAATGGCCTGCCATTTATGAAATCTGCCACTTCCCCCAATTTCACTATTTTCCACCCGTCTGGTATTTTATTATTCATTCTCCTCTCCTCAAAACCCATTCACCACAGGCACGAAATGATTTTCCTTAATTATGGAAAACAGTCCAAAATGAATGTCCCGGCTTCTATCGCTCCATGAAACGAATATTAGCCGCAGATGAACGCAGATAAACGCAGATATTTGGCCGAATAATTTGAGGTTGCTTTGTTTTATTTTGTGTTGTTTATTTATTTCCAATTCCTCTCACTATCCTTTTTATATCTACCCTTGGTTTGCTGAAATTGATAAGCAGGCAGAGCTTTAACCCTGTGATTTTGAGGTAATTCAGGCATTGAGCAATATGGATATCATCGAATTCTTTGACTGTTTTTAACTCAATAATAATTTGATCCTCAACAAGAATATCTGCAAAATAATCCCCGACCAATTCATCCTTATAATAAACTTTCAAAGGCGCCTGTTGTTGCGCTTGTAATCCTCTTAATCCAAGTTCTACATTTAAAGCATTTTCATAGACTTTTTCAAGGAAACCCACTCCAAGAATATTACTGACTTCGAATGCCGCCCCTATGATTTTCTCTGACAATTCATTCAATTTGATTTCATTTGCGTTTGGTTCCATATTATTCAAAACCTTTTTTATAACTACTGACAATGATTATGTGACAAGTAATATATGTTAAAAATATGAGAACTGAGGATTGAATTGCTGTTTAGGAAAAAGGTTTCTTCATCCGACTCAATTAATCTGCGTTCATCTGCGTTTATCTGCGGTTTGTTTTCCAATAAACCCAGACAAGAATGAGCTCGATATCGATCAGCAAATTCACGATTTGATTTATGAATCAATCTGCGTTTATCCGAACCCATCAGCAATTTGCCATATTCCAAAAATTCAAGTATAATTGATCTAAATCTCAACAAAGAGTTTTCTTCTTCCGACTCAATTAATCTGCGTTCGTCTGCGTTT
>JADGPY010000062.1 GCA_017882205.1 Chitinophagaceae bacterium | reverse complement strand
TTGTAATTAATAATCGACCTGACCGGGAACTTCATCGTTGGCTTATTCATATATGTAAATGAAATGGAATCGGTGGCACTCACTTTCAATCGATAGGAACCCAGGGAATCAGTAAAGGTTACCGCCCCGCCAGTGCTTTTAACCATAACCCCGGTTACAGCATAGAGTTTTGAAGAATCGTACACTGTACCAGAAAGTAAAATCTGTGAATCAGTTTTTGAATAGAAGAAAAGACTCAGAAGCAGAAATGCGATATGTGTTGATACTTTACTAGAAGACACCAGCTATTAAATAATGTGTAATATTAGGTTAAAGAGAAATGCAAAATCTCCGTTCCTATTTATTTAACGGTCATTTTGCTTTTTGTAGTGTTTCATTAATTTAATCTTTGCGGCTAAAAAAGGATCTGGAAATAAGATCATTAATCACCTTAGGATAATGTAAATATTCTAACTGATGTATCTTTTTAGCCAGGGTTTCAGGCGTATCAGAGGGTTCTATATTACATCTGGCCTGGAAAATTGTTTTGCCATGGTCATAAATTTCATCTACATAATGGATGCTGATACCGCTCTCTTTTTCTTTTGCCGCTATCACTGCAGCATGTACCTTCAATCCATACATCCCCTTTCCGCCATAGCCGGGTAGCAACGCCGGGTGAATATTAATAATCCTTCCGCGATATTTTTGAATTAACACAGAAGGAATTTTCCATAGAAATCCCGCTAATACAATAAGAGCAATATGCTTTTTTTCAAATTCAGAAATATAACCATCTTCGTTAAATCTTTTTTTCTCAACTAATAAGAATGGAATTTTTTCTTTAGCCGCAATCTGTATAACTCCGGCTGATGCATTATTTCCAGCAACCAGCGCTATACGAATAGCGGGATCGTTTCTGAAATAATCAATTATATTCTGTGCATTTGTGCCGGCACCCGAAGCGAATATGGCAATTTGGATCATGAGAGGTTGTTTATCATCTACCCAAAGATGCAATATTTTATGACTAATAGGTATTAAATACGCCAGGAGAAATATAGTAACATAAGTCATAATATCCGATTGATAAACTTCACTGTTTCACCCTGTTTATTCGCTGAAACCCTTGCCAGGTAAGGGAAAAAATAATTTTAAAATTGTTAACCGTTTGTCAGCAGCCTTACTTATTTTTGTAACCGGCTAAGGTTATTTTCCCACATTCACAACAGGTTCCGTGTATGAATCAAAACAGAAGGATCATTTTTAAAGCAATAGCGGGGATTTCTTTTTTTTTACTTCTCTCTTATAACTCAGCTTTTGCTCTTGATGGTCAGACCATATACAAAACATATTGTGCCAGTTGTCATAAACCAGACAAAGATTTCACAGGACCTGCTTTAAAGGGCGCAAGAGATCGCGAACCAACGAAAGACTGGGCTTACAAATGGGTGAATCATGTGGATGACATGGTGAACACAGATCCTTATGCAAAGACACTACTTGCCAAGTTCGGGAGTAAAATGACCCAGTTCTCCGACCTTAAGCAGGATGAGATCAAGGCAATTTTGGATTGGGCAGATTCCTACGCACCTCCTAATGCTACACCTCCACCCGGAGGTAAACCAGGCGAGTCTGACAATTCATTATTATATGGCTTGCTTACGCTTATTCTTGGTATTATAGCGCTTATATTGTTACAGGTTAACAGCAACCTCAAAAAACTAAGTGATGAAAAATCAGGGAAAAGGGTTCCGAACCCGGTCCCATTTTATCGCAACAAAGCTTATTTATTGTTGGGTGTCATAGTATTGTTTCTTATCGGTGGTTATTATACCATAAATGCAGCGATAGGATTAGGAAGAATGAAAGGTTACCAGCCTATACAGCCTATATATTATTCTCACAAAGTACACGCGGGCACTAACCAGATAAGTTGTCTTTATTGCCATGCCGGGGCACAGGAAAGCAAGCATGCAAATATTCCTTCTGTAAATGTTTGTATGAATTGCCATATGGCGATCAAAGAATACGCAGGAGATCCTATCATACGGGAAGATGGGACTACCGTAAACGCCAATGCCGAGATTCAAAAACTATATGATTATGCCGGATGGAATCCTGTAAAAAAATCATTTGACAGAGCGGGAAAACAAATTGAATGGGTTAAAATACATAACCTGCCCGACCATGTATATTTTAATCACTCACAACATGTTAAAGTAGGTCAGCAAGCATGTCAGACCTGTCATGGACCTATCCAGGAAATGCCTGAAGTAGCCCAGTTTGCTGAGCTCAGCATGGGATGGTGTATCAACTGCCATAGAGAAACAAAGGTTCAGTTCAATGATGACAATGGACATGGCAATAAATTTTACAGCATCTACGAAAGATTTCACGAGGATATCAGGAATAAAAAGTATGATAGTGTAACAGTGGAGAAGATCGGCGGAACTGAGTGTCAAAAGTGTCATTATTAATTATTGGTTAGTGGGATAACCTGGATAATCAATAATGTAAAAGATGGACAAGGGTAAAAAAATCATTATGGAAGAAAAAAAATACTGGCAAAGTTTCGGAGAGTTAAACCGGTCTGAGGCGTTTGAGAAATCAGTGCCTGATGAATTCAGGCAACCTCCTGTTGAGGAGGAGAACAATGAAAGTATATTTAATGCCAAAACACCACGGAGAGACTTTTTAAAATATGTAGGATTTAGTACTGCGGCTGCAACAATTGTAGCTAGCTGCGAAATACCAGTGAGGCATGCAGTACCATTTTTAAATAAGCGGGATGATATCCTTCCTGGGGTTGCAAATTATTATGCATCCACCTATGTAAGTGAAGGAGATGCAACTCCGGTTGTAGTAAAACAAAGAGAGGGGCGACCAATTAAGATCGAAGGAAATACGCTTTCTCCTCTTACAATGGGAGGAACCTCTTCACAGGTACAGGCTTCTGTTCTTGATCTATACGATACCAGCCGTCTTCGTTATCCAATTGCAAATGGCAAGGAGGTAACTTTTGAAATCGCTGATAAGATGATTGCAGATGGCCTTGCTGCTTTGGGTGGAAAGCCAATAGTACTTCTTACATCGAGTATTCATTCTCCAACGGCCCTCCAGATTATTAAGGAGTTCACTGATAAATTTCCCGGAAGCAGGCACGTACAATATGATGCAGTTTCATATAGCGGAATGATACAAGCCAACCAGCTTTCTTATGGTAAAAAAGGAATTCCTGCCTATCATTTCGAGAATGCTAAAATAATTGTTAGCATTGGTGCAGATTTCCTGGGTACCTGGCTAACTCCTATAATTTTTAACAGGCAATACGCTGAGACACGTAAAATAAACGCGAAGAAACCTGAGATGAGCAAGCACTTTCAGTTTGAAAGTCACCTCAGCCTTACAGGGGCCAATGCAGACGAAAGATTTATACACAAGCCTTCAGAAACCGGCCAGGTAGTTCTTGCCTTGCTCGCTGCATTGGGAGGAAGCGCTACAAGTACTCTCCAGGGCGTTGCGCTTGTAGGTGTTAAAAAAGTTGCCGCAGAACTGGCGGCCAATAAAGGAGCTGGCCTGGTTGTATGCGGTAGCAATGATCCTAATATTCAAGTAATAGTAAATGCTATAAATGAGGCCATTGGGGCGGGTGGAAAAACAATTGACTGGAGTTCACCAGTGAATTATCGCCAGGGAATTGATGCAGACATAAGTACACTCACGAATGATCTGAATGCAGGAAATGTTGGCGCTTTGCTTGTATACGGAACTAATCCTGGATACACTTATTTTGCCGCCGATAAATTTATCGACGGATTAAAAAAATGCCCACTCTCCATTTCTTTCAATGAAAAAATGGACGAAACCACTGAGCTGTGCAAATATGCCCTTCCTTCACACCATTGGTTAGAAAGTTGGGGTGATGCTGAACCACAGACCGGTTCTGTAAGTTTGATGCAGCCGGTTATTCATCCACTATTTAAAACCAGGCCATTCCAGGCATCGCTTTTAAAATGGGCGGGAAATACAACTCAATACGATGCTTATTTTAAAAATTACTGGACCACAAAACTAGGTGGTGAGGACAAATATAATAAGGCATTGCAGGATGGTATAGTTGGTCAACTTGCTGAGGATATGAAAGTATCTCCAGCAGTTACTACTGATAGCATTGCTACAATCACCAGAACAATTGCGTTAGCAGTCAATCCTGTACTTACCGGAATGACATTCTCCGGAAATGTTACAGATGCTGCTGCAAAGATCGGTGGTATTAAAGGATCTGACATTGAAATGGTCATCTATCAAAAAGTTTCTTTAGGTACCGGCACCCAGGCGAATAATCCATGGTTACAGGAATTGCCCGACCCAATAACAAGAGCAACCTGGGACAATTATGTTATGATCTCACCGGCTATGGGGAAGTCAATCTTTGGTATTGACATTACCAATTCAAGAGATATGGATACTTATGAAGTTCATCCGGAAAAGCCGATGGCGAAGATAACTTCGAATGGTAAATTTAAAGAATTACCAATTTTGATCGTACCGGGTATTCATCCAAATGTAGTGGCTCTTGCACTGGGCTATGGAAGACAAAGTAATAATGCAGATAAAACTGCTGAATATATAGGACGTGCTGCAGTGGGTGTTGGTGTAAATGCGTATCCCTTTGTAACACTAAACGGCACAAGCCTTGAATATTCAGCACCCGTAACTATTGAAAAAACAGGAAAGACTTATAGGATAGCACAAACTCAAACGCATAGCAATACTGAAGGCAGACCCGTATTCAGAGAAACCACATTGAAAGACTTTATTGCTGAGCCTAAAAAGATAAGAGAGGAAGAAGATGAAGAACTTGGTGAATTCGGGAAAGATTTTGCTAAAGACGCAACCTTATACCCGTATTACGAAAAACCAGGTATTAAATGGGGGATGAGCATCGATCTAAATACATGCACCGGATGTACAGCATGTATTGTCGCTTGTCATGCCGAAAATAATGTACCCGTAGTTGGAAAAACTGAAGTAGCCCGATTCCATGAAATGCATTGGTTGCGGATAGACCGGTATTTCAGTGGAGATGTGAACAATCCTGAAGTGATGTTTCAACCTATGCTTTGCCAGCACTGCGATAATGCTCCTTGTGAAAATGTTTGTCCTGTATCTGCCACTAACCATAGCAGTGAGGGGCTTAACCAAATGGCTTATAACAGGTGTATAGGAACAAGATATTGCGCTAACAACTGTCCATATAAAGTTCGCCGTTTTAACTGGGAAGATTATACTGGTGCGGATAGCTTCCCTGACAATCAAAAAGGGATTATATCTGATGTCACGACGATGATGACTGATGACCTTCCAAGGATGGTGTTAAACCCGGATGTGGTAGTGCGCTCAAGAGGTGTGATGGAAAAATGCTCCTTCTGTGTTCAGCGTTTGCAGGAGGGCAAGCTGACAGCGAAAAAAGAAGATCGTGTATTGGTTGATGGCGATGTTCAGACTGCATGTATGCAGGCCTGTCCTACCCATGCAATAATATTTGGGAATGTAAATGACACCAAAAGCAAAGTATTTAAGATCAGGAACGAAGAGCAGAAAGACAGAACATTCTATGTGCTTGAACAATTACACGTATTAAGCAATGTGAATTACCTGGCTAAGATTAGGAACAAAGAAGAAGTTCATACAAGCTAACCTCGTAGGGGTTAAACATTGGTAGAAAGAATCGCATACCTCCAAATTCTAACCCCGTAGGGGTTAAACATTGGTAGAAAAAAAAGAAGATATGTCATTATTAAAATACGAATCACAACTGCGGGAGCCACTGGTAGAAGGGGAGAAAAATTACCACCAGATAACTGAGGATATATGTCGCCCGATTGAGACCCGGCCCGGGAAGTTGTGGTATATTGGTTTTACAATTGCGGTTTGTTTATTGTGTTTTGGTATATATTCTGTTTATCGCGAAGTAGTTTACGGTACTGGTCAATGGAATCTTAATAAAACTGTTGGTTGGGGTTGGGATATTACCAACTTTGTATGGTGGATCGGTATTGGACATGCTGGTACCCTTATCTCAGCTATTTTATTATTATTCAGGCAAGGTTGGAGGTGCGGGGTAAACAGAGCTGCTGAGGCAATGACCATCTTTGCTGTAATCTGTGCAGGCCAATTTCCAATTTTTCATATGGGAAGGGTATGGATGGCCTTCTTTGTATTGCCTTATCCCAATACCCGGGGTTCATTATGGCCGAATTTTTCATCTCCGTTAATGTGGGATGTATTCGCCGTATCAACCTATTTCACCGTTTCATTATTGTTCTGGTATGTAGGATTATTACCCGACCTCGGTACATTACGCGACAGAGCAAGAACGAAGTTCAGAAAGATGTTTTATGGTGTTGCTTCATTTGGCTGGAATGGAAGTACAAAACATTGGCAACGACATGAAAGCCTCGCCCTGGTCCTGGCGGGGATCAGCACACCGCTGGTACTTTCTGTACATACTATTGTATCATTCGACTTTGCCACGTCCATAGTACCAGGTTGGCATACCACCATATTTCCGCCATATTTTGTTGCCGGTGCGATCTTTTCGGGATTTGCAATGGTTCAATCATTGCTCATTGTTACGCGTAAAGTTTTAAATCTTGAAGATTATATTACCGTTGGTCATATAGAAGCTATGAACAAGGTAATTGTGCTAACCGGATCTATTGTTGGATGTGCCTACCTGACCGAATTGTTTGTAGCATGGTATAGCCAGAATCAGTATGAAAACTGGGCATTTTTCCAAAACAGGGCAAACCTTTTCAGTCCTTATGGATGGGCATATTATGGAATGATGTTTTGCAATGTCGTATCACCTCAATTGTTCTGGTCAAGAAAATTAAGAAGAAATATTGCATTTACTTTCTTCATGTCAGTACTAATAAATGTGGGGATGTGGTTCGAGCGTTTCGTGATTATTGTTACCTCAGTTTATCGTGATTACCTGCCCTCTTCATGGAGTACTTATTACAGTCCAACCATATGGGAGATAGGATTTTACCTGGGAACTTTTGGTTTATTTTTCACCTGTTACTTCCTATTTGCAAAATTCTTCCCTGTAATTGCTGTAGCCGAGATTAAAGCAATATTGAAAACCAGTGGTGTAAACTATAAAGCAAAGATGACTGAGATAGAAAAAATGGATACAGAGAAGTTTTATGTAGAAGAGGTGGAGCATGCACATTAAACATGGTATTTGAAATTTGAAATTTGGATTATGTCAGTAAAAAAATTTGTTGTTGGCTGCTTCGATGATGAGAAGGTTTTATTCCCGGCTGTGAAACAGGTTCGTAAAGCGGGATATAAAATACACGATGTGTATACACCCTTTCCAATTCATGGACTTGATCATGCAATTGGCATCAGGGAGACCAGCATACATACTGCAGGATTTATTTTTGGAATCACAGGAACATCGACAGCTCTTGGCTTTATGGGATGGATCTTTACAAAAGACTGGCCATTGAACATTGGTGGTAAACCTCACTTTCCATTGCCTGCATTTATACCGATCACTTTTGAGATGACTGTTTTATTTGCTGCAGTTGGTATGACACTTACATTCTGTTATCTATGCCAATTATCTCCATTTCTAAAAAGGCATCATTTTCATCCAAGAGCAACCGATGATCTTTTTGTAATGGTGATTGAATGTACTGAAAAATCAAACGAAACTGAAGTTGCTGCTTTTTTACAAAGTAATGGGGCAATAGAAGTAAATGTGCAGGAAGCCGAAACCGGCTGGTGGCTTGGAACATATGACAAGCAACAGAAATTATACAGGCCTGAAGAAGTAGGGTATTAATTAATAACTAATTACAGATTATTCCGGGTCAGAGATTAAAAAAGGGATATGAAAAGAATACAATTTGTTTTTGTCATCTTTATTATCGCAACTGCTACTATAATCAGTTGCAATGATAAAAGACATCCTGGAAGAGTGTACATGCCAGATATGGCGTACAGCAGGGCATATGAAGCTTACGCCCCTTATGATGAGCTGGCAAAAGAAGGGATCAATTATAAAAACTATCCTGTTGAGGGTACTATCAGAAGAGGCGATCTTTTTCCATATACAGGTACAAATGATTCGTCAGGATATAATCGTAGTGCAAGTGTTAAGAATCCATTGCCACCCCTGGATTCTTTAGGTCTTAATGAAGCTCAAAGATTATTTAGTATCAATTGTGCTATATGCCACGGTCCGAATATGGATGCTCAGGGTCCTATCGCAGATAAAATTGGCGCTGTTGCAAACTTAAAAATTAAGCCTAAGTTGGAATTGCCAGAAGGCACCATCTTTCACGTAATGACCTATGGTAAAAATAATATGGGTAGCTATGCATCGCAACTTAACAGGAAACAACGTTGGATGATCGTACAATATATTAAATCAGAACAGGCAAAAGAAATAGCGAAGTCTGCGGTTACGCCCGCAACTTCTGGTGCAGATACTACAGGGGCAAAAAAATGATAACAGTAAAAATAATTTGATGAACAATCAATTTGTAATTCCGGGTGGGTATAAAAAGTGGACAGCGGGCCTTATGATTGTGGGTGCGCTCTCTTTGTTAGGAGGAATAATTTTTCTAAATCCATTAGCCGGGAGTACGGGTGACAATTTGGATAGTACGCGTTTTTGGGCTGTCCTATTACAGAACAGCCTGTACTGGTTGTTGTTGGTAAATACCGCTATGTTTTTTATATGTATTACAACTTTAGCGATGGGTGGCTGGCAGGTTGCTTTTCGCCGGGTTACTGAAGCTATTTCATCCCTTGTGCCTATATTGGGTATAATCTTCCTGGTGGTAATTCTCAGCATTGTTTTTGGGCATAGGTATGATATTTATCCATGGCTTGATAAGACTGCCGTAGCTGCTAATAAAGCTTTAAGTGGCAAAAAGGGTTTCCTAAGCCCAACATTTTATACCGCTGCTTCACTAATCACAATAGGACTGTGGTGGTACATAGGGAAAAAGATGAGGGATCTGAGTATTCAGACAGATAAGGAAGGCCCTCTGGATTATGAGGCGGGTAAAAAGTGGGTATTAAAAAATACTTCATGGGGAGCGGCATTCATAGTGGTGTTTGGGTTAACCGTTGGTTCCACTATGCCTTGGTTATGGCTCATGAGCATTGATGCAAAATGGTTCAGCACGATGTTCAGTTGGTACACATTTGCAAGCACGTTTGTATCGGGCATTGCGTTGATAACATTATTTGTTGTCTATTTAAAGAACAGGGGCGAACTTGAATATGTTACTGATGAGCATATTCATGATCTTGGTAAGTTTATGTTTGCTTTTTCAATTTTCTGGACATATTTGTGGTTTTCACAATATATGTTGATATGGTACGCCAATATCCCCGAAGAAACCACCTATTTCAAATTGAGGGTTCAAGGACCGTATCATGGTCTATTCCTATTTAATTTGATCTGTAACTTTGTTTGCCCGATATTAATATTGATGAAGAAAAGCACTAAACGGAATTATGCGATCATCACATTTATGTCGGTTCTTATCATTTTTGGGCATTGGATTGATTTTTATCAAATGGTAATGCCAGGTACGGTAAAGGGTAATCCGAAACTTAGTTGGTATGAGTTTGGAATTCCTATCGGTTTTGTTGGAGTGATACTCTGGGGTGTTGGCAGGTTCCTTTCAAGAGTTCCATTACTGGCCAGATATCATCCGTTCCTAAAAGAGAGTATTATACATCATACATAATCTGATCCCGAATATGCGGGAAACGAAAGGGTTGAAAATAACATAGCAAGATGAATGACTTTTTTTTGATAGCAATTGTGGTAATGGTCTTCCTTCTGATCTTTCAGATCGCGAAGGCAAGTGAGTATGTGAGTATACTGAAAGGGGAAGATAAACAAAGGAAGCAAACTAACCGGATAAACGGCTTCCTGCTAATTACATTTTTAATATTAGGGTTGATAGGCGCATGGTGGTGCAATGATTTGTACTATAGCAAAACCTTATTTCCGCAAGGTTCAGCTTCGTTTGAAGGAGAGAACATCGATACTATGATGTGGATCACTATTGTGATCTGTGGAATCATCTTCTTTATAACACAAGTATTATTATTTGTATTCGCTTTCAAATACCAGGAAAGCGATACCAGGAAGCCATATTACTTTACACATAGCATTAACCTTGAATTGTTATGGACTGGTGTGCCAGCGATCGTACTGACCGTTTTAGTGGTATTTGGTCTAAAATACTGGTTCAAATTCACTTCCGATGCTCCAAAGGATGCTCAAATAGTTGAAGTTACGGGGCACCAGTTTGGATGGGAGTTCAGGTATCCTGGAGTTGATAAGGTGCTTGGGAAAAAGAATTACAAATTAACTGATGCAGCGCATAATAATCCATTGGGTGTAGATTGGACTGATGAAGCAAGCCATGATGATATTCATACTCAGATCATGCATATAGTGGTTGGAAAACCAGTGAAGCTTGTCATCAATTCACAGGATGTAATTCATGATGTGGGCCTTGCACACTTTAGAATGAAGATGGATGCGGTGCCAGGAATTCCTACAACATTATGGTTCACCCCAAAATATACAACTGAAGAAATGAAGGTAAGAACAGGGAATTCAAATTTTGTATATGAAATATCCTGCGACCAGATGTGTGGTAAAGGCCATTACACTATGAAGGGAATCATTATTGTTGAAAAGCAGGAAGAGTTCGACAAATGGATTGCTGATCAGAAACCAGAATATTTAAAAGTAGATGAAATTTTGGATCCATTAGCCAAAGTAGATTCTGCCAGTGCAAGAACTGTTGCCGAAGTGACATTGATTAAATAGCTGGTTGTACTAACGGATCCAATGAGTAGGGTAAAAAAATATTTAACATGAGTAACGAAGCGATATTGCATGATCAGCACTTTGGAACACACGATGCTCCTCATGCACATGAACACCACGACCACGAATCATTCATCACTAAATATGTGTTCAGCCAGGATCATAAAATGATCTCTAAACAATTCCTTACCACAGGAATCATCTGGGCTATTATCGGTGGATTGTTTTCAGTTATATTCCGCCTTCAATTAGGTTACCCTGATTCAACTTTCCCCTGGCTACAAGACCTTTTAGGCCACTGGGCAAAGGGAGGAAAACTGGACCCTGAATTTTATTACTCCCTTGTAACTATGCATGGGACTATACTTGTGTTTTTTGTACTGACAGCTGGATTGAGTGGAACCTTTGCAAACTTTTTAATTCCATTACAGATAGGAGCCCGTGATATGGCATCGCCTTTCTTAAATATGTTGTCATACTGGTTCTTCTTTACGGCATCTATGGTAATGCTTTCATCCTTATTTGTTCAAACCGGACCTGCAAGCGGAGGTTGGACAATATATCCTCCCTTAAGTGCATTAGGGGAAGCTTCCGAGGGTTCCAAGATTGGAATGGATCTGTGGTTAGTCAGTATGGCGCTATTTATTGTGTCTACTCTTCTGGGCGGTTTAAATTATATTTCTACCATCCTGAACATGCGTACAAAAGGAATGAGCATGACAAGGATGCCATTGACTATTTGGGCTCTATTCTTTACAGCTATTCTGGGGGTTTTATCCTTCCCGGTTCTTTTGTCAGGAGCTATATTGTTGTTGTTTGACAGAAACCTTGGCACTAGTTTTTATCTTAGCGATATTGTTATCAATGGAAAAATATTGCCGAATGAAGGTGGTAGCCCCATTCTTTTCCAACACTTGTTCTGGTTCCTGGGCCACCCGGAAGTATATATTATTGTATTACCAGCCATGGGCATGGTCTCGGAGATAATGGCCATCAATTCGCGAAAACCGATCTTCGGATATATGGCGATGGTGGGTTCATTATTCGCAATTACATCCCTTGCATTCCTTGTATGGGCGCATCATATGTTTGTATCAGGATTGAATCCTTTCCTTGGTTCATTCTTTGTGCTTCTGACCTTACTTATTGCAGTTCCGTCCGCAATAAAGGTGTTTAATTGGCTAACTACCTTGTGGCGAGGGAATATTCGATTTACCCCGGGGATGTTATTTGCGATTGGATTTGTAAGCATGTTCATTTCTGGTGGATTGACCGGAATATTTCTTGGAAATTCAGCGTTGGATATTCATCTTCATGATACCTATTTTATAGTAGCCCATTTTCATATTGTAATGGGTGTGGCAGGATTTTTTGGAATGTTTGCCGGACTATATCACTGGTTCCCAAAAATGTATGGAAGGTATATGAACAACACACTTGCCTATATTCACTTCTGGGTAACTTTAATTGGAGCATACCTGATCTTTTGGCCGATGCACTATGAAGGTTTAGCAGGTATGCCGCGACGCTATTATGATTTCAGCAGTTGGGAGTCTTTTAAAATGTTTGCAGGTTTAAACGAGTTCATCAGTTTTGTTTCAATCATTGTTTTCGCGGCTCAATTATTATTTGTTGTCAACTTCTTTTATTCCATTTTTAAGGGCAGAAAAGTTACCACTCAAAATCCATGGGGTGCTACTTCACTTGAATGGACAACACCAATAAGGCCAGGCCACGGCAATTGGCTTGGTGAGATTCCTGAAGTTTATCGTTGGCCATACGATTATGGTAAAGATGGAAGAGACTTTATTCCTCAGACGGAACCCGTAGGGGAACATGAGAGTAAGCATTGATTTGTAGAGACGTTGCATGCAACGTCTCTACGTGGCAAATGGTTTAAAAATAAGTTTTTCAAATGAATAAAGAGGCAATAGGTATTTCGTACTCCACTTCATTTGTATTGGCAAGCAAGGTGAAGGATTATTTTCAGCTGATCAAATTCACTTTGAGTTTTATGGTGGTTTTCAGTTGTGTGGTTTGCTACCTGCTGGCACCTAACGTAAAGTTTGACTTGCTACCAGTTCTTTTATTATTTATCGCAGGTATGTTAATCGCCGGTTCTGCGAATGCGATCAACCAGGCTTTGGAAAAAGACACTGATGCAATTATGAAGCGTACTGCTTCAAGACCCGTTGCAGCAGGAAGAATGTCTGTAAATGAGGCCATGACCTTCGCAACAATAACCGGGATAGCCGGGATTTTAATCATGTGGCAATGGTTTAATATTGAAAGCGCGATGGTTGGATTATTCAGCCTGGTGTTATATGCATTCGTTTATACACCACTGAAGAAGATCAATTCAATATCCGTATTAGTTGGCGCATTTCCTGGAGCGCTTCCCTGCCTGATTGGATGGGTTGCCGGTGCAGGAGTTTTTAGTATAGGTGGGTGGATATTATTTGGAATTCAGTTCCTATGGCAATTTCCACACTTTTGGGCAATAGCATGGGTTGCACATAAGGATTATACGAAGGCAGGATTTAAGTTGTTGCCCAGCAGGGAGGGGCCAACTAAGTTTACAGCTGTTCAAACGGTGA
Organism: Chitinophagaceae bacterium; assembly: GCA_017882205.1. Lineage (GTDB taxonomy): Bacteria > Bacteroidota > Bacteroidia > Chitinophagales > Chitinophagaceae > Ginsengibacter. The sequence continues at coordinate 3,694 of JADGPY010000062.1, read as the reverse complement.
TGTATTCGATGATGATGATACCTGTGGGAATGCTACCATATTATTTCAAGATCAGCGGGATCACTTCCATGTGGATCATTCTTGCCTGCAACCTTGGAATGGTAATGGTTAGCCTGAGGCTGTATTTTAAAATGGATGTAGCTTCTGCGCGAAGGGTAATGTTCAGCTCTTATTTTTATTTAATGATTGTATTGTTGAGCTTGCTAATAGATAAAGTGCATGAGTGAAGGCGCAAAAAGAATTATATGGATCTAATAATGACTAATCAACAAAAAAGAATTCATCCTCATAAGTTTACATTGTGGGTGGTAATCTGCAGCATGGTTATGATGTTTGCAGGTCTTACCAGTGCATATATTATTAAGAGAAACCAGGCAAATTGGCTAACCTTTGAACTGCCTGTAATTTTTTGGTATTCTTCCGCAATCATCATACTAAGCAGTTTTACTATGATGATTAGCAAAAGGGCTTTCGCTGAAAGGGAAATGGGGAAGTACCGCAGAATGTTAGCGATCACAACATTGCTCGGTATCACTTTCATTGTGTTGCAGGCAATTGGGTTCTATCAATTAAGTGGTTCAGGGATTACATTAACAAGGAATGTAGCATTCTCATTCCTTTATGTCCTTGTTGGCTTACATGCCTTGCATGTAATTGGTGGAGTGATAACTCTGACTGTTATGCTGGTGCGTGTTTTTAGCAGGAAGAGTAGGAACTACAGTATTGTGCCAGTAGAAATGATGAGTATGTATTGGCACTTTGTTGATTTGTTATGGATTTATTTATTCGTGTTCCTTCTCATGATAAGATGATTGGAACTATTGACTATTGCTTATTGACTATTGACTATTGATTATTTTTGCAATAACTTTTAAAGGTTGTAGACATGGAAACAGTTGCAGTTCAGCCAAAGACAAAATTGTGGACCGGTGGAAGAAGCCCCTTCAATGTAAGCTATGGAAAACTAATGATGTGGTATTTTTTAATGAGTGACGCTTTCACGTTTGGAGCATTTCTGATTTCTTACGGGACCATCAGGTTTAGTCAGAATTTCTGGGCAGATCCAAATCATGTGTTCAATGCATTTCCTTTTGCAGGGCATACGAACCTTCCGCTTGCTTTTGTAAGTATTATGACCTTCATACTGATTCTAAGTTCTGTAACTATGGTGTTGGCAGTACATGCAGGACATAATATGGACCGGAAAGGGGTTGAGAAATATATGGTCTTCACCATTCTTGGCGGGCTTGCATTTCTTAGTTGCCAGGCGTGGGAGTGGACTCACTTAATCACCGGCGACCACCAGGTATTGGTAAATGGAGCTATACAACATTGGGGAACAACTACAACTCATAATCCATGGGGACATGAAGTTATGTTCAATGGAACTGAAGTGGCAACACCTGGTCCAATAGCATTTGGTGGATACTTCTTTGGCATCACAGGCTTTCATGGATTCCATGTTTTTTCAGGAGTGGTGATCAATTCGGTCATGTTGATCAAGACAAGGTTGCGTCATTTTGAAGAGCGCGGTCATTATGAAATGATAGAAAAGGCCGGTCTGTACTGGCACTTTGTAGACCTGGTATGGGTGTTTGTATTCCTTTGCTTTTACCTGATCTGATTAGAATAGCACAATAAAACAATTAAACAGGATAACGTTCAATTTATAAGATATGTCACAGGTAGCATCAATAACATTAGATCATCATCACGCCGATGTAGCGCAGGTAAAAAAAATATGGAAAACATTTTGGTTGCTTTCTGTAATTACTGCCATAGAGCTTGGGATAGGGCTCACTATTTATACCATTCATAAAGGTGCGCATCCAAATCCAACACTGGTATTAATGTTTAAAGGGATGGTATCTGTGCTAACCATGGCTAAAGCTTTTTACATTGTTTCTGTTTTTATGCACCTTGGAGATGAGATTCGAAACCTTATTATGACCATCGTTGTCCCTCTTTTGCTCTTCATTTGGTTTATTGGCGCATTTCTTTACGAAGGAAATAGCTGGAAGAATAATAGAAATACAAATGTTCATACCCGGCCTGCAATAGAACAGCAGCAAACAATTCCTGCTGAGGAGAAGGGGAAGAAGGATTAGTCTGAACCTTGATTCGCCTTCAGACTTTCAATAATTATTTTCATGTCTAAAAAAGCATTGCTAGCATTAGTATTAGCTGTCTTATTACCTACTACCAGTTACTTATTAGTCAAATACTATGGCCAGCGGGATACTCATATGCCCCAAAGATATTTTTTCGATAGTGTGGCTGTCGTCGAAAAAAATGGCAAGACTTCTTTTGATACAGTATGGCATCATGTAAGAAATATTTCTTTTACCAACCAGTTAGGTAAAAAGGTTTCGCTGTATGATCTAAAAGGAAAAATCATTGTTCTCGATTTCTTTTTCACCAGGTGCCCAACTTTTTGTCCGGGTATGGCACGTGCAATGAAAAGGCTCCAGGATTCATTTAAAATGAATGATACCACCATTGTTCAGTTTATATCAGTTAGTGTTGATCCGCAGCATGATTCTGTACCACAATTGCGGAAGTTCGCAGATAGATTTAAGGCCGATCATGATTCATGGTGGTTTGTTACGGGTGAAAAAAGTGATATCTATGATTTTGCCCTGCATGAAATAAAGGCAAGTGTTGCAGATGTAAATATTGATACAGCATTTATACATACACAAGATTTCTTCCTCCTCGACCGCGAGCATATCATTCGTGGCTGGTATAATGGGTTTGACTCTGTAATGCAGGCAAAGCTTGTAAGGGACATACCATTGCTGATGTTGGAGAAGGATCGTAAGAAATCATTTGGTGATTTTTTAAAGGAGTTATTCGGTAGAAGCTAGTTAGATGAGGCAAAAGAAATAATTATGAGCATGATCGTACCACAACAAACTTTTCTACCTTTTCTTAAGTCGAATGATTCTCGTGCAAAAAGGTTCATTTGGATAGTGTCGATCATTGTATTCGCCGCTGTAGCGCTTTTATCCCGCTTGAAATTGCAGGTTAATCCTGGATTCAACCCTCATCTATTTGCAACCCTAAATGCTTTTATAAATTCTGGAGTAGCGATATTACTCCTATCAGCATTAGTGGCGGTTAAGGCTAAGAAATACTTTCTACACCGGAACATAATGATAGCCGCTATCATTCTCTCCATTTGTTTTTTGATCTCATATATCTGCCATCATTTATTTGCTGGTGAAACTAAATTCGGAGACATCAATCACGATGGTATCCTCTCTGACCAGGAAAAGCAACTTGCAGGTTCAGCAAGAATTATTTATTACTTTATTCTAGGGACACATATTCCCTTAGCAGGGATTATCTTGCCTTTTATATTATTTACAGCGTATCGGGGGGCAACAGGAGAGTATGCAAGTCATATAAAGCTGGCGCGAATTACGTGGCCAATTTGGATGTATGTTGCAGTTACCGGGGTGGTGGTTTATTGGATGATTAAGCCTTACTATATTTAGCTTGTCTGAACCTTTCAGACAATCAGCTCCCTGGCTGGATCCCAGAAATGTTTTTCAAAGTCTACAATAGTATCATCCTCAACCTTTATCTTTTCCCTTAGCAGCAGTTCTTCCATCTTTGTCGGAGTTCCAAAATGCGCTTTGCCTGTAAGCATCCCATTCCTATTAACCACACGGTGAGCAGGCACAGAAGG
>JADGPY010000360.1 GCA_017882205.1 Chitinophagaceae bacterium | reverse complement strand
GTAAAGAAAGGTGATATGGTACATAAGGGTCAACTGTTATTAAAACTGGATGATGCTGTACAAACACAAAATGTAGTAGCAATAAAGCAGAGTATGGCTTCTGTAAGAACTCAACTTGACTTAGCAAGAACCGTTTACCAGCGTCAAAAAAATCTATGGGACCAGAACATTGGAACTGAAGTTCAATTACTACAAGCCCAGTCGAATGTGGAAGGATTGGAGAATCAATTGAAAACAATGAATGAGAATGTGAAGATTGCGCAAGAGCAGGTGAATCTAAGCAATGTGTTCAGCAATGTTTCAGGTATTGCTGATGCTGTTGATATTCATGTTGGAGAAACCTTTACAGGGGCTCCGATGAATGGCATTAAGATAATCAATACCAGCAGCCTTAAAGTAATTACCGATATTCCTGAAAATTATTTAAGCCGGGTAAAAATGGGCACCCGGGTACAGGTAGTGGTTCCTGATGCAAACAAAACATTTACTTCTACGATCTCTCTTTTAAGCCAGGCAATCAATTCTAGTTCAAGAGGTTTTACTGCAGAAGCGAAGATCCCTTACGATCCAGGTTTGAGGCCTGGACAGTCAGCTGTTTTAAAGTTATTAGATTATGCTGTTGAAAATGTTGTTGTGATTCCGGTAAACCTGGTGCAATCTGATGAGAGCAGTAAGTATGTATATGTTTTACAAAAACTAGCCGATGGGAAATTAGTCGCACAAAAGAAAACAATAATTATTGGCGAAATATATGGTGACAATGTAGAAATAAAAAGTGGTTTAACGATAGGGGATCAATTAATTACTGAAGGATACCAAAGCCTGTATGAAGGCCAGTTGATTTCTACAGAAGTTAAGTAATTATTTAATTATAGCAGGAGCCACAAAATATTAATTATGAATTTTATTGAAGGGGTAAAAAAGAAATTTAAAGAGTTTCGTCCTACAAGCTGGGCAGTCGATAACCGTACGGCTATCTATGTGATTTCAATTATAATAACGCTTTATGGATTGGTTCAATTCACCACAATGCCAAAGGAGCAATTCCCGGACATTGTGGTGCCAACCATTAGGGTAACCACAGTGTATGTTGGTAATTCACCAAAAGATATAGAAAACCTTGTAACAAGGCCGATTGAAAAACAATTAAAAGGGATCAGTGGTGCCAAGATTAAAAAAATTACCAGTACCTCCCAGACTGATTTTAGTTTGATCGTTGTTGAGTTTGATACAGATGTAAAAACTGAAATTGCTAAAACAAAAGTCAAGGATGCGATAGATAAAGCAAAAACAGATCTGCCAAATGATCTAACCTCTCAACCTGATGTTCAGGAATTTGCCATCAGCGAAATACCTATCATGTTTGTTAATCTAAGCGGTGATTATGATGGGATAAAACTAAAACAGTATGCTGAGAAAATGCGCGACGAGTTTGAACAGCTTACAGAGATAACCCGTGCAGAAATAGTTGGTGCACCGGAAAGAGAGATCCAGGTAAATGTTGATCCTTATAAGATGCAAGCGGCAATGATCAGCTTTACAGATGTTGAAAATGCCATTAGTCGTGAAAATCATGATATTACCGGTGGGCTGATAGATGTAGGCGATATGAAGCGGACACTTAAGATCAAAGGTCAATTTACAAGTGCTCTGGATCTGCAGGATATTATTGTTAGAAGCAGTGCAAGAGGGGCAACTGTATATTTGAAAGATATTGCACAGTTAAAGGATACCATAAAGGATAAAGAAAGTTATGCAACGTTGGATGGAAAAAATGTTGTGACTCTTAATATAGTAAAGAGGGCTGGCGAAAACCTGATAAGCGCAGCAGGAAAGATAAAAGATATTGTAGCACAAATGCAGAGTAGTGGTGAGCTACCGAAAGACTTAAAAGTAGTTATTACTGGAGACCAAAGTAAGGCAACCGCTACTTCTTTTAACGAGCTGGTTAATACTATCATCATTGGATTTATATTGGTTTTACTGGTGTTGATGTTCTTTATGGGTGTTACCAATGCCTTCTTTGTTGCATTGAGTGTACCCTTGAGTGTATTTGTTGCATTTTTGTTTTTACCGATTGCTGATACTATTGTTGGTACCACTGTGACCTTGAATTTCATTGTATTGTTTGCATTATTATTTGGATTAGGAATAATTGTGGATGATGCAATAGTAGTAATAGAAAATACTCACCGCATATACAACAATGGTAAGGTCCCAATAATCAGGAGTGCAAAAGAAGCAGCGGGTGAAGTGTTTATTCCTGTGCTTGCAGGAACAGCTACCACACTGGCACCGTTTTTCCCTTTATTATTCTGGAAGGGGATCATTGGGAAATTTATGATCTACCTGCCAACAATGCTTATTCTTACCCTGGCAGCTTCGCTGATCGTTGCATTTATTTTTAACCCCGTATTTGCAGTAAATTTTATGAAACCGGAGGTTAAAGAATATGAAGAACCGAAGAAAGAATTATTTAGAAAATGGTGGTTTTGGACTCTTATTGGATTTGGAGTGTTGCTTCATCTTGCTGGATCTCCCGGGGTGGGTACTTTCCTTTTGTTTCTTGCCCTTCTTACTATTCTCAACAGGTTTGTCTTCAGAGATATCATAAACACCTTTCAGACTAAAGTATTGCCATCCCTCATGAGCAGGTATGAAAAGTTATTGCGTTGGGTATTATATGGCCGCAGACCTGTGTGGGCATTGGTAAGCTTGTTTTTACTATTTCCTATATCTGTATTCTTATTAATTGCACGTGGGAACAAATCGACTTTCTTTCCCAGTGGAGATCCAAACTTTATATATGTGTATTTAAAAATGCCCGTTGGTACCAATATTAAAACTACGGACAGTGTAACACATGTACTTGAAAACAGAGTGTACAAAGTATTAGAGAAAGAGAAGCCGGCAACGCCAGGCAGCATAGTAGAAAGCATTATTTCTAATGTTGCAAATAGCGCGAATAATCCCCGAAGCAACAATCATAGCATTCAGCCTAACCTTGGCAGGATTCAAGTGTCTTTTGTAGAATATGCAATGAGAAATGGCAAGCATACCTTGCCTTATTTAGATGCGATTCGTGATGAGATGAAAGGGATTCCTGGCGCCAGTATAGAAGTTGCAAAGGAAAATGGAGGCCCTCCAACAGATCCGCCTGTGAATGTAGAAATTGTTGGAGACAAGTTTGAAGAAATTGCAAAAGTAGCCAGCAGTCTGCAAAATTATTTAGACACCAACCAGGTCTACGGAATTGAAAACCTGAAAATGGATGTAGACCTCAACAGCCCTGAAATAACTATCAATATCGACAGGGAAAAAGCCATGATGCAAGGATTAAGTACAGGACAGATAGGCAATGAAATTCGTACAGCAGTATTTGGAAAGGAAGTGAGCAAATTAAAAATTGGTGAAGATGAATACAAGATCCAGTTACGCTCTTCAGATTTGATGCGGAATAATATTACAGACCTGATGAGTATGCATATCACTTTTATGGATATGAGTACTATGTCGGTGAAATCTATCCCGGTGGGTGCAGTAGCTTCAGTTGATTACACAAATACTTCGGGGGCAATTGCACGTAAGAATGTTAAAAGAACAATACAATTGCAATCAAATGTGTTGGATCCGTCAATGACAGCTGAGGTAAACAAAAAGCTGGCTGCAAAGATTGAAGATTTTAAATCAAAAAACAGGATACCTGATGATGTTATTATTAAGCAAACCGGCCAGAGTGAACAGGAAGCAGAAACGACAACATTTTTAAGAAATGCATTTTTTATTGCAATGGGTTTGATCTTTTTGATCCTTGTATTACAGTTTAATTCACTTAGTAAGCCATTTATTGTATTAACAGAAATTTTCTTCTCGGTCATCGGTGTTTTATTAGGTTATGCATTTACCGGTATGACAATAGCCACTATTATGTTAGGAGTGGGAATAGTTGGCCTTGCGGGGATAGTTATTAAGAATGGAATTTTACTAATAGAGTTTACAGATCAGTTGAGGGGAAGAGGAATTAAAACCAGGGAAGCAGCTATTCAAGCTGGCGGAATCAGAATCATTCCGGTAATGTTAACAGCAGTAGCAACGATTCTTGGATTATTTCCCTTGGCAGTAGGATTCAATATTAACTTTATTTCTTTCTTTCAACACTTGAACCCGCATATTTTCTTTGGTGGTGATAGTGTTGTTTTCTGGGGTCCTTTAAGCTGGACAATTATTTTCGGTCTTATTTTCGCATTCTTTCTAACTCTGGTGATGGTGCCAAGCATGTACCTTATTTCTGAGCGTTTGAGAAGACCGATGGGAAAATTCTATGGCACTAAATGGATTGCAATCCTTGGTTTAACAGGGCCGCTGTTCTTTATTTTTGTAGGGATCATGTATGCAGTAAGGGCTATCCAGGGGAAGAAAGTTTGGAATGGTTTGATGAAGGATTCAAGAAAAGTATAACCCAAGGCTGAAGCCTTGGGTTAATCAATTACTTCTCTGTTACCGGTTCGCCAGTAGCATCCAATTCAACAATATCATATTTAAGCCTTTGCAAACCTGGAAGTATCTTTTCTTTGTCTCCTACCAGCACAATGTTCATCTTATCCAGATCAATATATCTTTTGATCAGGGCATT
>JADGPY010000359.1 GCA_017882205.1 Chitinophagaceae bacterium | reverse complement strand
GCAAGATCTCCTAATTCCATATCTTCAATACTCATCCGGATAAGTCGCTTACAACGATTACGAATGGCAGCAACCATTTTTCGTACCTGGTGGTATTTTCCTTCCATTAATGTGATGAGTAACCATGTGCTGGATGAATATTGTTTTAAATTATTCTCATATTTATAAATAGTTTCCGGTTTTTCAATAATCTCAACATTGCATGGTGGAGTTATATAATGTTCTCCCCCCTTTATACGAATTGCGATACCGTTTCTTAATTGATGCAAGCTGTCAGCACTAACCACATTTTTAACCTGGACTAAATAAACTCTTTTATGAGGAGTATTGCTTTGAAATAATAACCTGGTAACTTTTTTATTTGTAGTTAGGATTAGTAGCCCCTCAGAATGATTATCTAATCTGCCAATAGCATGAGTATTTTTAGGGAAATCAAATGCCAGGTCAGATAACAATCCTACCTTATGAGGGCTGATAAATTGAGATACCATGTTATATGGCTTGTTAAGAATAAAATAGCGATTTGGTGGTGGTTTCATATAAACTTCGGTGCCTTCCTGCTTTTGGTTGCCTGTTCAAATGCATATGCCATTTGGATGAGGCTGGCTTCACTGTAAGCATTTCCAAAAAATGAGAAACCTATTGGTAAATTATGTATCAGGCCCATTGGTACGGTAATATGAGGATAGCCAGCCATTGCAGCCGGCGATGATAAAGAAAATCCTGTGTCATAATCTCCATTCACCTGGTCGATGCAGCAGGCAAGCCCATTGGTTGTTCCACAAATTGCATCCAGGCTATGTTGCTTTATCAAAGCGTCTATGATCTGTCGGGCTGATGTTGATTTACTTAACGCATCTGTATATTCCTTGCCCGCCATATCTTTTTTCTCTTCCGAACTGATCAATGTTTCCTGCTTGAAAAAAGGCATAGCGGTATTTTCATTTTGAGCATTAAAAGCAATTATCTCTTTAAGTGATCTAACTTTTGCATTTGAAGAAAACAGGTATTTATTTAACCCATCCCTGAATTCGTATTGAAGTACTGTAAACTCTGCTGCTGATAATTCATTGATAGATTTTAAGAGGTCTACTTCAACAATGGATGCCCCTTTGGCTTTTAATAATGCCACTGTTTTGTTGAGTAATGCAACCACATCAGGATTTCCACCGGTAAAAAATGATTTTTCTATTCCTAATACTTTTCCTTTCAATCCATTAATGTCTAACAACATTGTATAATCAGGTTGCGACTTTCCTTTGCTTTGCACGCTGGCGTTATCGTTAGTGTCAATCCGTGTTAGTGCGGATAAAAGTATAGCGGCATCTTTTACTGTTCTCGCCATGGGGCCTGCAGTATCCTGTGTTGCCGAAATTGGGATGATCCCTGAACGGCTCCACAATCCGACAGTTGGTTTTATCCCAACCAAACCATTGATGGATGCCGGACTTACTATTGATCCATCGGTTTCTGTTCCTATTGCAATGGTACAAAGATTAGCGGCTACTGCTGAACCAGATCCTGCACTAGAGCCTGAAGGATTTCTATTCAGAATATAAGGACATTTTGTTTGACCGCCACGGCTGCTCCATGCACTTGTGGAATGGGTGGAACGAAAGTTGGCAAATTCACTGAGATTGGTTTTGCCAAGAAGTACTGCCCCGGCCGCACGTAATTGTTTTACAATAAATGCATCCTGGGCCGCTTTGTTTCCTAATAATGCGAGCGATCCTGCTGTCGTCATCATTTTGTCAGCAGTATCAATATTATCCTTTATTAAAACAGGAATGCCATGCAGTGGGCCTCTTATTTTACCAGCTTTTCTTTCTGCATCCATAGCTTCTGCAATGGTCATAGCATCTGGATTTAATTCGATCACACTATTTAATGCAGGTCCACTTTTGTCAATTTCTCTGATCCTTTTTAAGTACCATTCAGTAATGGTTCTTGAAGTGAGATTACCACTTTGCATTTTTACCTGCAATTCATCAATTGTTATTTCGTTGAGGTCAACTGCTTTGAGTTCTGCATCTTCACTAGTACTTTCTACTTTATTTATTGCTGATGCAGATGATGCTGTACTGGCAATAATTGAGGTTACACTGAAACTGGCAAGAGAGCCGTTCCTGATAAAATTTCTTCTGTTCATAAATTGTGTAATAAGGGTTAGAGTAATTCTTTCAACTTATAAAATGAAGATAATATAAAATTGGTCTCACTTCGAAGCAAGAAATAAAAAAGCCGGATCTCTTGAAAGACCCGGCCCTGTTTCATAATTATATAATACTATCTAATGCGTCCGTCTTTTTTATCCTGACCACGACCAATTAAATATCCTCCTGCTGCCCCAGCTACGCCACCTATTACGGCTCCCTGTCCATGATTTTTATCTACTATAGCTCCAACCACGGCTCCACCAACTCCGCCAATCACAGCACCTTTTGCGCCCTTACTCCATCCCCTTCTACGGGTATTGGTACCGGAACTTCTACCATTATTTTTTGAAGCGGTAGTGCCTCTTGTTGTTCCTGAGGTTACAGGGGCGGTTGTTCTAGTTGTTGTGGTTTTTGTTTTTATTCCATTATTATCTGTGTATGTCACCTGTCTTATACTTTTTACTTCACCACCTGGGGCAGTTTGTATCGTACGTGCAGTATCGGTGTATAGGTTGTTATTGTATAATGAGGTATCTGATACAATTTGTTTATTTGTATCTAACCCCGATTTTGGATTACT
>JADGPY010000358.1 GCA_017882205.1 Chitinophagaceae bacterium | reverse complement strand
GTATTGAAACCATACGAATTTCCCAAACTTTATACCCTGGTGTAAAGTTTTTAATACTCACTGTATTTGATGATGATGATAAGATTTTTGAGGCCATTAAAGCAGGCGCCAGTGGATATTTATTAAAAGATGAAAAGGTACCTGTTATCATTGGATGGATCCAGGAACTTATAGAAATCGGGGGCGCACCTATGAGTCCAAGGATTGCACGCAAGGCAATGAATTTATTAATGAACCAGCCCCCAAAACAAAACCTTGAACTGCCAGATTATCTTCCCATTCAGGATGAGTTATCAAATCGCGAAATTGAAGTATTGAAATTATTGGTAGATGGATTGGATTATAAAGCCACAGCCGAAAAATTATTCTTAAGCCACCACACGGTACGTAAACATATCGCCAATATTTATAATAAACTTCATATTTCTTCAAAAGGACAGGCTATCAAATTAGCAACTAAGTATAAACTTATTTAACCAGCCAAAAACTCAAGCCAGTTTGGTGGCTTCTGTAGTTACGGCCGTTTTCATCTTCTTTTGCAGCAAGCAAATAAATCAACGAAGCAGTTCCATCCATCGTGGGTTCGTTTGTACTGTAATCTCCATAGTCATCATGATATACCGCAAGGTCACTTTGAAACTCTGCATACTCATCTGCATCTTTTAAAGTAATGCCAATAAGATTTTCGTAGATGCTTGTGTAAACGGGGCCGTCAACCAATCCGCCATTAATTGGATAATTTTTTAAATGAGTAAAGGCAGAATGCGGATCAACTGGCGTATCACCCCATGAAGGCAAACCATACACCATACTTGTGCCCCATGGATTGCAACCAAAGAGCCAATCAACATTTGCCTGTTCAAATTCTTCAAATCCTTTATCACCCGTTAATTGCTTATACAAATAACATTGTATTGCGAACGATGTTGTAAGATTATTGCTGCATCAGATAAATGGAACACCCCGATAGAAGGCATTCTTCTTCGCTTTGTTCCAGACAAGTTGAATTCCCTGCCGGTAATAACCAATAATGGTGTCTGCTTTATTCCAGACCTCGTCTCTAAATTTCTTAGAATAACCAACACCCGGGCCGGACTGTTTGCTTTTTAATTGTTTAGCTAATTCATAATGACCAAGATTGATAAAAGGATACCATTGATAATGTTTTGCTGTGTCAGCGCCCAGCCATGGCGTTATTTTTTCCTGTTGTGCATAGTCAAATGCCTTTAACATATAAAACCCATTATCAGTACCAGATGGCGAATTAATAACCATCTCATGCAATGCAGCCGCTGCCAGTTCCATGTCATCAACCCAATTATCTTCTGCATAAATGTAGGGTGATCTTACAGAAGCCGTTTGTGTTACACCTGGGTTTTTTAATGCATAATTATAAGCCTCGAATGCCTTGTCGTAATATCCTTTTCTTGTATCCGTTATTTTAAAAACACTATCTTTTAAAAAAAGATAATGCGCCAATGCAAAGGCACTAGCAAATTTTCCAGCGGTGGAAGAAGAGCCGGTCGTATTATTCATAAACTTACCCCGTTGCTGAGGTTTTCCGCTTACAAAATAAACCGGCCTTTCAAATCCTTTACCATAAAATGAATCTTCTTTAGGAATTCTCATTCCCATGTGATCGCGGTCATCAGCGATTTGGTTGAACATCCAGTCAGCACGGGGAAACATTTTCAATAGCCAATCTATCCCCCATTTAGCTTCATCCAAAACATCAGCTATTCCATTCTTTCCATCTAATCCATTCGCTAATTTTTCATCAGTAAAAACATTTTTAAAATCACGGTAAGCCATAAGCAAATGATAGGTGGCATTCGCTGAAGTAGCAGAGTATTGCAAATAATCCGAAGCATCGTGCCAGCCACCGCTTACATCAATATGTGTGCTGTCGGCCATTGGCCCATAAAGGGTATATCCATCATGTGTATGGCAGCTATCTTTTAAAAAAGGATTGAAGCCGCTTCGCTGCTGACGCATATATTGTAAACAAAAATCAGCAGTGCCTTTATAAACATCTTTATCAATTTTAAAAAAAGGAGAAATAGCTTTGCCGGCTTTCAGGCAATACACGCCGCGGATTTGAAATGAAGAAAAATTTAGGCGATACGTATTTTTAAAAGGACCATATACACCGAAATTTTTACCGGCATTTTTTGTGAGAACTATTTTGTGGGTACCTGAGTCAATTAATGAAAACGAAGAAATGCTGGTTTCATCTTTGCTACACCATACCGCCACCTTTATTCCGTGGAGAGTATATCCAAGCTGATTGATTCGTATCCACGACTTACCCTGTGCATTTGTTTTGGTGAATGAAAAGAGAAACAAAACAATTATAATGATCTTGTTCATAGGAATTATTGATTTGGGTCACCGAACAACAATTTAGTTGGATCTGGCATTTCAACATTAAAGCATATCCTCAGGGAACTTTATCCAAAGTCAAAGATAAACAACAGGCTAATATCCCTGGGAACTTCATCAGCCTGTCTTTACCGTCTTCACCCTTTTGCGGTTATATAAATATGCAAATTATCCATAAATGCATCTTACCAATAAATTTTATGGCACAAATCGAAGAAATCAACCATCGCTCCTCCCACCCAAAGCACCATAGAAGCCTCAAGGTCGATCTCACACCGATGGTTGACCTTGGCTTCCTCCTCATCACATTTTTTATCCTTACTACTGCAATGACTAAGCCAGCAGTTACCCACCTTATAATGCCAAAGGATGATAGTGTCAAAACTCTCATTCAGCAATCAGCAGTTCTAAATGTTATCCTGCTAAAGGATCACCAGCTAAGTTACTCTGAGATGGATGGAAAGGATATCATTCCTTCCAGCTATTCAGGTATAAGGTCTGTGATCCAGGCTAAGCAAAAGAGGGTGGCTGCAACTCTTGGTGACAGGTCTAAGACCATTCTTGTGATCAAGCCTTCCCAAGAATCCACTTATGAAGATTTCATGGAGATCATTGACGAGATAGAGATTAATGACGTAAGGCATTATTATGTGATGAATTAGGCTAGTTTTCCAACTAACTATCTATTATTTAGGTAAATTACAGTAGCATTCTTCCTGTATACTGTTACTTCATATATGAATAATTTTTTATGAAGCATATTTTTACCTTCTTCGCTTTGCTTTTTTTGTTGCCCCTGATGGTAGCTGGGCAAACCGTGGTATCTATAAAAATAGAAGGCGCTATTAACCCCGTTACGGTTGATTTTATACACGAGGCGATTGAAAATGCACGCATCAAAAATGCAGCCTGCCTGCTAATACATTTGAATACACCAGGTGGCTTAATACAATCCTCCAGGGAAATTGTTACAGAATTATTGGAAAGTACGGTGCCGATAGTGGTATATGTATCACCCGAGGGAGCACATGCAGGGTCGGCGGGTGTTTTTATTACACTGGCAGCAAATATTGCTGTTATGGCTGAAGCATCTAATATCGGTGCTGCACATCCTGTAAGTATGCAGGGCATGATGGATAGTGTTATGAGCGAAAAAGTGACCAATGATGCGGCGGCGTTTATCCGTAGCATTGCAGCCAAAAGAAACCGTAACCTCGAATGGGCTGAAGATGCAGTGAGGAAAAGCGTTTCAATAACCGCTGCCGAAGCAATCCAAAAACATGTGGTGGACCTGATTGCATTTTCCGACCAGGACCTGCTGAACCAGATAGACGGGAAAGAAATTAAACTAAACAGCGGGGTTGTAACACTGCATACAAAAAATGCAATAATCGAAGAATACAGCATGAGTGCAATAGACAGGCTGTTGAATATTATCAGCGATCCCAATATTGCCTACCTGATGATGATGCTTGGTTTTTTTGGAATTTTATTTGAATTTTTTAATCCCGGTGCCATACTGCCAGGCATAATAGGTGTGATAGCATTGATTTTTGCATTTTACGCAATGCAAACTTTACCCATTAATTTTGCAGGTCTTGCATTGATCATTTTTGGGGTACTTCTTTTATTGCTGGAGATAAAAATTGTTAGTCATGGCATGTTGGCCATTGGCGGTATCATATCGCTATTGCTGGGTTCTATGATGTTGATAAAAGCGAGCTCTCCATTAGAGCTTGCCGGTATTTCAAGACTGATTATCATATCCACCACCGCAGTAACAGCCTTATTCTTTTTGTTGGTGATAGGCGCAGGATTAAAGGCTCAAAAACGAAAAGCGACAACAGGGTTAGAAGCAATGACCGGCCTTACAGGGATTGCGATGGACCCGCTTGAACCTGATGGGCGGGTACGTGTGCAGGGAGAAATATGGAATGCTTCTTCCATAGCCGGGAACATAAATAAAGGAGAAGCTGTAAGGATAAACACTATTAAAAAATTGATACTGTATGTTGAGAAAGTAACCATTTAAAATCAATATAACATGCCACAAATTCCATTGTTAACTCTGATTGTCCTCTTTTTTTTAATCATTCTTTTGGCAAGTGCGGTAAAAATTCTCCGGGAATATGAGCGGGGCGTGATTTTTCGGTTGGGACGGCTGATCGGAGGAGATGGCCTAAAGGGCCCGGGACTGATATTGCTGATACCGTTTATTGACAGGATGGTGAAAGTGAGTTTACGTACGGTTGTGCTGGATGTGCCTCCCCAGGATATCATTACCAGTGACAATGTTTCCTTAAAAGTGAATGCTGTGGTGTACTTCCGTGTTTTGGAACCACAAAAAGCCATTGTGCAGGTAGAGAATTATTTATTGGCCACTTCGCAAATTTCCCAAACTACTTTACGCAGTGTGCTGGGACAGTCGGAGCTGGATGACCTGCTTTCACAAAGGGATGTCATTAACCATAGGCTACAACAGATCATCGACTCGCAAACAGAACCATGGGGCATTAAAGTATCAAACGTGGAAGTAAAACAAATTGATCTTCCGCAGGAAATGCAGCGGGCAATGGCCAAACAAGCAGAGGCAGAAAGGGAGCGCCGCAGTAAGGTTATTTCTGCTGAAGGTGAATTTCAGGCTTCACAAAGATTAGCAGATGCTGCTAAAATCCTGGCCATTGAACCGAGTGCATTAACCTTGCGCTACCTGCAAACGTTAAGAGAGATTGCAACAGAAAAAAATTCCACCACCATCTTCCCTGTCCCAATAGATTTGCTGACACCATTTTTAACCAGCGGGGCTAAAAAGGTGAATATCAAGGATATTTTAGGAGATGCTCCGCTGGAGCAGAAATAATTCTCGTTTCTCTTGAAAATGCATTGCCACGGAAACACCAAAGCACGGGAAAAATAATAATGGAAATTCCGTGCTTCCGTGTCTTTCGTGTGTACCGTGGCAACTTTGTCGGGCGAAGCTAGTGCTAATTACGACCTTTTTGTGAACCTGATCTTCCTGGTTACCCCTCAAATAATTTCAGATACTCATCAAATACAAATATCCTCGTGCGCGTGTACCCGGTTTGTTCTTTAAGTATGCCAAGCTTACATAAGTCTGCTATCAAAGCCTTGGCAGGTTGTTTAGTAACATGAAGATTTGCTATTACATCAAAAACTGTTATGACAGGTTTGCAATATAGGTAGGTAAGTAATAATTTTGTATTGGTTAACGGCTTGTCTAACGATAAAATCGTTTCTTTCTCAAGTTTATCTCTTAGAGCAATTATTTTGGGGAATGTATCTATGGCTTTTTTGGCTGTCTCGATTACCCCTTTGAGAAAAAACTTCAGCCAATCTTCCATTTTGTTGTTGTAAGAAACAGCCATGAGATTATCGGAATAATTCAGCCAGTTCTTTTCAAGATAATCAGAGAGGTATAAAGTGGGCTTATGAAGCACCTTCTGATTTAACAGGTAGAGCGTAGTTAATAGCCTGCTAATCCTGCCATTTCCTTCCAGAAAAGGGAAGATAGCTATGAATTGATAATGTGCTATTCCTATCCTTATAAGATGCGGCACTTTTATTTGATCATTATTTAAAAATTTCTCAAGGTCGGTAATAGACTCCTCTAAAAGTGAGTGATGTGGCGGAACAAATGCAGGATCTTTTATTGTAGCACTCCCTATTGGCTTCTGACTTGTACGAAATTCGCCGGGTAATTTATTTTTTGTATTTCTACCCGGTGACCCTTTTAATAAGATTCTATGTGCTTCCTTTATTACTCTTGAAGACAAGGGTAGGTTCTCTAATGTTTTAATAGAAAAATCCATTGCCTGGATATAATTCTGCACTTCTTTCCAATCCACCCTTGATTCAGGACTTATGTCCTTTCCTGCTAAAAGTGCTTCATCCAATTTTATTCGGGATCCTTCAATGCGACTGGAGTGGGTGGCTTCTTTTACCATATGCATCCTGATAAAAACATTCACATCCGGCACAAAGGTGGAGAAGGCGTTAAGCTCTCCGAGCTTTAAGTTAGCTTCTTCTAACAGTATATTAATTTCAGGGTTATTGATATTCCATTCTTTATTGATCGGATCAGGAACAAAACTCCTGTACTCATACTTCGTGGTAAACTCACCTGCTTTAAAATCTGAGATATTCATGGATTAATTAAGATGATAAACTACAGACCACCCCTAACTATGGGTAAAATAATTTTTGACTCGTTAAAGAAAACTTTAATACTCTCTTTCTGAAAATCATTTTCTTTTGCAGTATAGATATTTACAAACTTTTGCGGATTTCTATCAACCAAAGGGAACCATGTACTCTGTATTTGTACCATTATCCGATGGCCTTTTTTAAATGTATGGGCTATATCAGGCATGGTATATTTTACTTCAGTTGTTTTGTTAGGAATAAAGGCTTCCGGTTTCTCAAAACTATTGCGAAACCTACCACGCATTACATCACCCCGAACCAACATTTGATAGCCACCCATTAAGTAAGGTGCACCGGCAGGGATCGTTCTTCCCCGAACCGTAGTTGCCGGAGATCCCGCTGCAGGTGGATAGTCAAAATTATCTGGAAATACATCTATTAGTTTTACCACAAAATCCGCATCTGTACCGGATAGTGCCACTTTCAGGTCTGCAGTGAGCGGACCGCCCAGAGTGATATCTGATGTCAACGTATCGGTCTGGAACACCAATACATCCGGCCTTCTTGCTGCAAAGCGTTGGTCGTCTGTCATGTATTCCCTGGTTCTTCTGAAATGAACATTTGCTGTATAAGGAACAGGTTTCGCAGGATCACTAACATACTCTGCATATGTTCCTCCAACAGATTTAGTAAAAGAGAGTTTTCCTTTATCCTGCAGGAACAATTCGGTTGGTTTCATATTAGCCGGTGGCCATTGCGACAGTTGATGCCATTGGTTTTCTCCTGTAAAGAAAATGTTTGCTTCACTGATCTTATCTATAGAGCCAATTCCTTTCAGGTAGTAATTAAAAAAAGGCACTTCAATATTCTGGCCATACCATTCACTGGTATTGCTTCCAAACTGTACATTGCCGAGGTGGGTACCATCTCCACTCGACCACTGTCCATGATACCAGGGTCCTATTACTATTTTATTATTATTCTTTGCTTTTGCTTCAACAGATTTATATACATTCCATGCTCCAAAACAATCTTCGGCATCAAATAAACCACCTACTTCAAGAGTAGCTGTATTGGAAGAAATGTTTTGTAC
>JADGPY010000357.1 GCA_017882205.1 Chitinophagaceae bacterium | reverse complement strand
CCTGTGAGAAGGGCTGAAGGCTTCAAATGAGGCCATAGCTTTTTTATTCTTCTTCAATCTAACCCAGCCTCCTCCTGGGGCTAATATCACCAGGATGGCTGAACGAAATAAAGTAGCGTGTCATCTGGATCCTTAAAATGAAGATAGCGCCCCGATTTTCCATCATCACTGGTATAGACAATGCCCTTATCTTCTAATAAGCTTTTGGCTTCATCAAAGGATTTGATCATGAAGCCGATGGATACGCTGCCTGATCCCTGGCTACTACCATCTGCAGGATGAAGGCCGAGGGTTATACCAGTTGCTGTCATCATCGCATAATGGTTTTCCCACCTGTTCTTAAGCGTTAAACCTATGCTTTTATAAAAGTTGATAGCATTGTCCATGTTTTGCACCATAATGGTAACATTGGATTCATTGATGTCCATGGAAGTATAATTATTGAACTAATATACGCAAAAAAGGTTGAGGTTGAGATGGAGGTTTTCTTTAAGCATAATCTCAACCTCAACCTTCTAAATTATGCAGCCTTCGAGTGGTTGATAATAGCTTCCATATCAATCCCTGAATGGCTTTCATTGTACACACATTCACCATTTACAATAATTAATACTTGTGGGGATTCGTGATGTACATGAAATTCCTGCGCTATTTTATTAGAAATCGATCTGAATTTAATCAGGTCAAGAATATAGAATGGGATATCTTCCGGTGCCTGGCTTCGCTCTATCCTGTTCTTTGCCATACTGCTTATTGAACAGCGGGTACTGTGTTTAAATATGACTTGTGGTGTGTAGGTTGAATGTTCTTTGATCTCGGCGAGTTGATGCTCATCCGTAAGTAAGATCCAGTTCATAAATGTAAGGTGTCACAATTATCAGTGAATAATTCGTTCAGTCATTGGGCATCCAGTCTGACTTCTCCTGCTTCCAGTGCAGGAACTTAAGGTTACTAAAGCAGTACAAACGAGGATAATCCCAAAAATTATTTTCTTCATGACAATTTATTTAGTTCGGAAAAAACTATTTTGCACCGGTTGATACAAAGATAATCAATCCCCGCTAAGCAGGGTGATTCTAGAAACGAATAAAATAGTAAGCTATTGTTAAAAACCAGAATAAAACTCAATAACCTATAAATCGCTGATATGTACGTACATTTTATAGCGATTGGAGGAAGTGTAATGCACCAACTGGCCATCGCCTTGAAGAGAAAAGGATATATTGTTTCGGGCAGTGATGATGAGATCTTCGAACCCGCTTTGTCGAACTTACGGAAAAATGATCTTTTGCCAGAGCAAATGGGCTGGTTTCCAGGAAAAATAGTAAGTTCCATGGATTCCATCATCCTTGGTATGCATGCCAGGGAAGATAATCCTGAATTGAAAAGGGCCAAAGAGCTTGGCCTGAAGATATACTCGTTTCCTGAATACATATACCAGGAAAGTAAAAATAAAGTACGGGTGGCAGTAGGAGGAAGTCATGGTAAAACCAGCACAACCTCTATGATCATGCACGTTCTTAAAAATGCTGGTCAAACATTCGATTACCTTGTCGGGGCACAGTTAGAAGGATTTGATCAAAGTGTGAACATCACAGAAGCGCCTGTTATTGTTTGTGAAGCGGATGAATACCCTGCCAGTGTCCTTGAAAAAAGACCTAAGTTTCATTTCCTGTTTCCGAATATTGCAGTAATTACCGGTATTGCCTGGGATCATATAAATGTATTTCCAACGTTTGATTTTTACCTGGAACAATTCTCTCTGTTTATTAAAAAAATTAAGCCGGGAGGTCTCTTGATTTATAATGAATTAGATATGGTACTCTTCAAATTAATAAAGGAAAATCATCGGTCTGATATAAGGTATGAACCTTATCATCTGCCTACCTACTTCATTGAAGATGGCAAAACAGAAGTAATTATAGAAGGCCATAAGTCAGAATTGAAAGTATTTGGTAACCACAATCTCTTAAATTTACAGGCTGCATGGCTGGTTTGCAGAGAACTAGGGCTTGATGCGGCTACTTTTGTCAAACATATTGCAACCTTTAGCGGGGCTTCAAAACGACTTGAACTACTTGCCTCAAATGAGCAATGTAATATTTACAGGGATTTTGCACATGCCCCAAGCAAGGTGAAGGCTACAATAGAAGCACTAAGCCAGCAATTTCCTCATCGAAAATTAATTGCTGTGCTTGAGTTACATACTTTCAGCAGTCTGAATGCCAAATTTATGAAGGAGTATAAACATGCAATGGATAATGCTGATAGGTCAGCTGTATTCTATAGCACTCATGCATTAGAACTTAAACGTTTACCACCCCTTCCTATTGAAACAATCAAGGAAGGCTTTGATGTAACAAACCTGGAAGTATTTACAGAAAGAGAAGCATTGGAAAGCTGGCTTTGGAATCAGGATTATTCAAATACAAACTTATTGCTTATGAGTAGTGGTACTTTTGACGGAATTAATATTCCGGGATTAATAAAGCATATTTTTTTCACATGAGAATAATTAATAAACAAATAAACTAATCAACTAACAAGTAATGCCATTACAACTAACAAGACCATTAGCATTTATAGATCTTGAGACAACAGGTGTGAATCTTTCATCTGACAGGATCATAGAAATAGCCATAATAAAAGTATTGCCAGATGGCACCCGGCACCTCAAAAATAAAATCCTGAATCCTCAAATACCTATCCCGAAAGGATCCTCTGATATACATGGGTTTACTGATGAGATGGTTCAGGAGTCCCCAACTTTTAAGGACGTGGCAAACGAACTAAAACAATTCATTGATAATGCGGATCTGTCTGGTTATAATTCCAATCGTTTCGACATCCCTTTGCTTATGGAAGAATTTTTAAGGGCAGGAATAGAGATCGATATGACGAACAGGAAGATGGTGGATGTACAGCACATTTTTCATATGATGGAGCGCAGGACACTTTCCGCAGCATACCAGTTTTATTGTAATAAACAATTAACCGATGCCCACAGTGCGGAAGCTGATGCAAACGCAACCTGGGAAATCCTTGAAGCACAGACTCTTCGATATGAACAATTGGGGAATACACTGGATTCAATATTGGCATTTACCGGGGATGAAAAAATTGTCGATTTTGCACGCAGGATGATCATGGATAATGATGTAGAGGTTTTTAATTTCGGAAAACATAAAGGAAGGCCTGTAAGTGAAGTATTAAAAGCTGAGCCACAATATTATGACTGGATGATGAAAAGCGAATTCCCATTGCATACCAAAAAGAAACTTACAGAAATTTTTAATCGTACACTGTTAAAAAAACAATAAATACCCTGATACCAAAACTTCTTAAAAAAGCGATTTCAGTGAATAATCGTAAATTCAACTTTTAATATCTAGCTGTAGTTGGAAAAACTTCTTATCATACCTACATATAATGAAAAAGAGAATATTGCATCCATCCTGGAGGTAGTCTTTGCATTACATGAAAATTTTCATGTGCTTATCATTGATGATGGTTCACCGGATGGAACAGCTAATATTGTAAAATCCATTTTTGGAAAATATCCCGGCCAGTTGTTTTTAGAGGAGCGCATAGGAAAGCTTGGACTTGGCACTGCATATATTCATGGATTCAGATGGGCGCTTGATCATGGTTACCGTTTTATTTTTGAAATGGATGCGGATTTTTCACATGACCCGAAAAATCTCGATCAGCTGTATAAAGCTTGCAGCATAGGTGGCGCAGATGTTTCTATCGGGTCAAGATATGTGAGTGGGGGCAAAGTTGAAAACTGGCCATGGCTCAGGATCGCCATCTCGAAAGGTGCTTCCGTGTATACACGATTGATAACCTGGATGCCAGTTAAAGATCCAACTGCTGGCTTTGTTTGTTATAAACGTGAAGTCCTGGAGGCGATCAATCTCGACGAAATTAGTTTTATCGGTTATGCATTCCAGATAGAAATGAAATTTGCATCATGGAAACTTGGCTTTAAAATAAAAGAAGTGCCTATTACATTCGTTGATAGGAAACTTGGTGTATCCAAGATGAATAAAGGTATAGTTAAAGAAGGCATCCTTGGCGTTCTTAAGCTTAAGTGGATGAGTATGTTCAAAAACTATCGCAGCCGCGTAAAAAACATCGGCGAGATTTCCTCTTTTCCCAATCATGAAGTAATGCTGGAAGGGAAATAATCCTGTTAGGGATTTAATATTGGTAGAAAATTTCATAATTCAGCGGCTTTCAATTCAATTTTGCTTTCACCTTTATGTAATCCATTAATTTTTGCATCTCATCTGTTGTTCACAATTAAAACTCAGTTATGAGAAAAATTCAATTAAGCATTCCCGAGCCTTGCCATGAAGATTGGAACAAAATGTCAATATCCCAACAAGGAAGATATTGCCAATCCTGTAAAAAAGAAGTCATCGATTTTAGCCATATGCCTGATGATAAAATCCTGAAGATGCTGGCCTATTCAGTAAATATTTGTGGTAGGGTAGAGGAGGATCAATTGGGTAGAAATTTATCAGCAGGAGGCAGAAATAATTTCTTATTCAAACACGCATGGAAATTCTTACTCCCAACATTTTTCTTCTCAAAGGGTGTTAGTGCACAAGGTAAAGTTGCCAGGGTAGATACAAAAAGGGTCATAATACCTGAAGTGTCAAATAGAGCGGATCGTCCGCAAATGGTAGGGATGATGCTTAGAGCAATAACAGTTGAAAAAAAATATACCATCAACGGTAATGTATCAGATTCTACAACTGGAGAGTTAATACCAAATGCAAGAATAATAATTTCAGGAAAAGGCGTAGATGCTGATGAACAAGGAAATTTTAATATAACTTCAAAAACAATCAATTCAATCATAACAATCGAAGTTTCCGCCTCGGGATACGAGAAGAAGTTAATCCCTATAAGTATCCCGGTAAATGGATTCAAAATTCAGGTTTACACAAAACTTATTCCTTCTTTCAAAATTTTGAAACCAGTGATCATAGATTCACAAGTACTTCCTCGAAGACTTTATATGGGTGACATGTCTATTGTTAACACGATAGTTAAAAAGGATTCTATAACTAAAATCGATGCTATAACTACCAGGGATCCAATAATAAACAATCCGCAAAATCAAAAAGATTCGTTTCTTAATCGTATTCAGAACTTACTTTCGCCAAATTATTTAAAGGTATTTCCTAATCCGGTATCAAGTGGTGGTTCTTTTAATTTAAGTATACAGTTGTTCAAACCCGGAAATTATTCTTTGCAGCTTGTGGATATCAATGGAAGAGTGATGCTCACGAAGCAATTGAATGTCTCTTCAATAAAAGTAACAGAATCTGTTACCTGTGAGGCGAGCATTGTTGCCGGGAATTACATTATTACCATTTCTGATTCAAACAATAAAATAATTCAATCTGGAAAACTGGTTGTGCTTTAACGCTGTCGGGGCTCTTTCAGCGACCTGAGCGCTAAGCAACAGTCCCCTATCGCTCAGGTCACTGAAAGTTCCCCGACCGATGTTACTTCTGAAACCCCGGATGGAACTGTTCCAGTGTTTTCCTTAAATATTCTCTATCAAGGTGAGTATATATCTCAGTGGTGGTTATACTTTCATGACCAAGCATCTCCTGCACTGCTCGCAGATCGGCACCCCCTTCAACAAGATGAGTAGCAAAGGAATGCCGGAATGTATGAGGCGAAATGTTTTTTGTAATTCCTGCCTGCTTCGCCAGATCTTTTATGAT
>JADGPY010000356.1 GCA_017882205.1 Chitinophagaceae bacterium | reverse complement strand
CTGCTATAACTTTGCACAGATAATGCATAACGATTTTGGGCTGAAAGGGAAATTGTAAATGCCAGTAAGCTAAGAAGTAGAATATGTTTCATAAAAATATTTTAATGAATACTTCATACAAAATAAAAAAGATCCTGATGCCGGATATTGGAACTGATTCCGAGGGGAATATGAATAGCTAATCTACAAAAATTCTGACAGTATTTTAAGCAGAAATTTCCATTTTGCAAAAAATCGATTTCTAACATCTTTCTAAAAACCTGAACGGGAAATTCTATTTACATTATCTTGCAGCTATCAAATTTCTACTCTTAAACCAACCTGTATCATCCAGGTTTCAAAATAAATTGCATGCTTCCCAGGTTCAAACGTGTACTTCTTAAACTTTCAGGAGAATCTTTAATGGGGGATAAAAACTTCGGACTTGATTCTGAAGTTATTTCACAATATGCCCTGGATATTAAACTTATAACTGAACTGGGGGTTCAGGTAGCGATAGTGATTGGAGGTGGTAATATTTACAGGGGAATGAATGAAGCAGAAACTGGTATTGAAAGAGCCCAGGGAGATTATATGGGAATGCTGGCTACTGTAATTAATGGAATGGCTCTACAAAGTGGATTAGAGAGAGCTGGTGTGTACACACGGTTACAAAGCGCTATCAAGATGGAACAGGTTGCAGAACCTTATATTCGCCGCAGGGCCATCCGGCATCTTGAAAAAGGCAGGGTAGTCATCTTTGGTGCCGGCACGGGTAATCCATATTTTACAACGGATACAGCTGGTTCATTACGAGCCATCGAAATAAAAGCAGATGTAATTCTTAAAGGCACCAGGGTTGATGGTATATATACTTCTGACCCCGAAAAAGATGTTAAAGCAAAAAAATTTGAAAGCATTACTTTCTCTGAATGTATCGCTCAAAACCTTAAAGTGATGGACATGACAGCGTTCACTCTTTGTATGGAAAATAAATTACCCATCATTGTATTTGATATGGATACACCTGGAACACTGCTGCGGGTGATCACTGGTGAAAAGGTTGGCACCTTGGTTACTGGGTAATTAACCCAAGGCTTTAGCCTTGGGGCATTAAAGTGTAGCTAAATACGCTCTGATATCACTCAATGAAGTTGGCTGCGGACTAAGCGGAACAATTTGCCCAGCGGCTGTTCCTGTTTGGCCGGTAGTAACGGTTTCATGGCCAAGATAATAACTATTGCTTCCCTTTTTAGTAATTGATACTACAGTTACAATCTTACCTACCGGAACTTTAACTGACGAGAATTTTTTTGTGCCAGGATCCCCATACATGGTCATCACGCTTTGAATATCATGAAACACAAGGTATACAGATGTATTTGCATTGGTATAATCAATGGGCAAACTTGCCACTACATTTACTCTTTGCCCTGTGGTATCTGAAAAACGGTCGCAGTTTATCCAACGAAGATTACCACTGCTTATCACATATCCAATAAGGCCTCCCTGACTACTTGCGTTGACTGATGATGAATCCTGAGCGGGTAGCCAGTTAAATTGGTTAATATTGGTTTCATCTCCAAAGAACACTTTCATTGCAGTAGAAGGAGCAGGGTCAGCATATTTCACATAGACCTTCTTGCCTGGTGCCAGGTGTAATTCATCAGCATCCTTTCTCATTCTTACGAAAACTTCACCACCGGAAATAAGTAATCTGTCGTTTGATGTGGTAGGCCTATCCATTTTAACCATATCACCCTTCTGGTTGATTAGCATTGATTCTATATAAATTTTTCCACTTGCAGGCAATCCAGTTGGAAGAAGCAGGCTTTGGGCTGCCAATATTATTGTTAAACCTTCAGATGTAGTGATGGTGCCACCTAGAGTACAATCTATGCTATCAAGAAAAACATCCCTGTTTAAAGCATGTTTCAATTCGAAAATTGGTGAGCTGGAAGTAACAGCTGCTATCCAATTAGTATCAGCGCCTATGGTGGTGCTGTTCGGGATAAATACATCAATGTCCTTCTGGCAGGATGCAAGCAAGATGAATGTGCTTAGCAATAAGGATGTAATTATTCTGTTGTTCATTTTAGTCTTTAATTTTTCAAGCTTTTATAAAAGATGCTTTCACAATTAATTCTGCTGCCTCATGGCAAATCAAACCTAAGCCCAAGCCTAAGCCCTATAGTATGATCTTTTTGTTGAAGGTTTAGATTTTCCTTGCTCATCGGTGATAAGTTGTACCTGAAATACGGCTCAAGCACCAGGTGCATTTTATCAGTCATTTTATAATAGACCGACACACTTCCAAGGAATCCTACACCGATATTAGTTTTATATTGGTATGTCGAAGAGCCTTTCCCCGTTGTTATAGAAACTGGCTGGTAAGAGGTATCCAATACATCGCCCTTATACCAGGAATACACATTAATAATTACACCAGCATTAATGTTCGCATGTATTTTCCCATTTCCAAGCTCATAGCCGATTACCAATGGAATGTCAACATTACGGTAGTGATTATACGTAGTTTTTATGTGTGTGCCAGATTGTTGGTACTGCAATGTATCACTAAAATAAAGTGTATCTCCCGGTGAACGGATAACCACCCGCCTTGTAATGACTGTGATATATTTTAATTCATTCGGATTAATATAACTGAACTTTTCATTCACCTGGCTGAAGTTTACCCCGCTTCTAACGCTCATTCCATTGTCGAACACCTTAGTGTATCGTACACCAGCGCTAAATGCAGAAGTAAACTGTACGCTTGCCTTACGTTTCTGCAGATAGTTGTAGCTGGCGGTATCTCCAAAAGTTTTGTAGTCATTAAAAACATAATCAGGGCCAGCATATATTTCCCAGTATCTTTTATTTCCAGCAGCATTACTTTCAAGAGTAGGGCAATTAGGGAATTTGATATTTTTTTCACTTACAGTATTAGCTCCAGCTAATTCCCTTGCATTGTTAAGGGTAGATGGAAAGAAAGGCAGTGCAGCAGCGAGATCTTTTTGATTTTCATTCTTCGTGAGGGCTGGTGTAATCTCTGCATTCTCACCACCAGGAATGATTGAAACAATGGCTTTTCTCTCTTTGTTATGATGAATAGGATTTGTTGAAGATGCTATAAAAGGAAGAGTTTGATTCACATCCGCATTATCATCAGTATTATTATTTCCTATACCTGTTGCTATACCTGGCGAGGTTGTATTACGCGTGGTTGAATTAGTATTTGTTTTTTGTAATTCATTTTGTTGAGGAGTTGTTTGATTTGAACCTGCTTCTGCAATTCTATTATTGTTAGTGGTAGGTTTTTCAGCAATAGTGCTATTATTTACAGATTTCGAATGATCAGTAGATGAATATATGAAATAGCCCCCAATAGAACCTATAAGAATGATCGAGGCTACAGCTAAGAGTATCTTACCAGTATTAGTCAGATTAAACCAAAATCCTTTGGGCCTGGCAGTACGTCTGGCTGCAATGATATTATCCCATATTCGATCAGGAACCACAGCATTTGAGTTGCTGAATTGCTCCTTCACAAACTGATCAAAGGGTAAATCATTCTTCATACCGCTACTTTTTGCATTTTTATAATCTGGTTCTTCAACATATTTCTTGCTTTTACCAATTGACTCCTTGATGTACCCGGCTGTATTTTTAACATTTCTGCGATCTCCTCGTGTTGGTATCCTTCAATAACATAAAGATTAAAAACAAGTCGATATCCATCCGGTAAATTATTTATCAAGCCCATTAGTTCTTTTTCGGTGATCTGGGAGTAGGCTGTAGCCTCCATTGTGCTCTCATCGCGTTCTTTGATCTCATAGCCAACTACCTCTTTTTCATACCTTATTACCGTATATTTCTTCAAGGCCGTGTTCACAACAATTTTCCTTATCCAACCTTCAAAAGAACCTACTGACTTGAACTGGTGGATCTTATCAAACACTTTTATAAAGGCGTCCTGAACTATATCCTCAGCATCCATCGAATTTCGGGCATATCGTTGACATACAGCAAGCATCTTCCCTGCGTATTTTTGGAAAACTTCCCGCTGGCTGCTTTCATCTTCCTTTACACAACCCCTTATAAGTTCCTCATCAGTCAAAAAAAATAGATTTACATATCAATTTTTAGAAATTAGATACCATGACAACCTTATACGCTGCCCGGAATCTATTTATTGTTTAAAAGTTATGCAAAAAAAATTGTTTTACCATGTATTTCTACCCTTGGACAACCCACCGAAATACTATAAATTCACATATTATACTATTTTTAACTTGATTTAAATACCAAAACATGTGGTTATGGTG
>JADGPY010000355.1 GCA_017882205.1 Chitinophagaceae bacterium | reverse complement strand
CCATCTTCATCAGTAATTTTGAATGCTTTTTTCACCTCATCTTCCTTATAATTAGTCTTTACATATTCCATTACCGGAGCAGGAAGGGCAGAGGTTACTATTTTCATCTTGGTATTAATTAACTTTCCGGACGCATCATAAGTAATAGATATTTCCGCTTTTTCTGCATCATATCCTGCTACATAATTAATTCCGTTTTTGCTCCATTCAACATCTTTTATTGTTGGGTTAGCTTTGTAAAATGCAGCAGTAACGGCTGTCGGAACATCTTTGGCCACTAGTTTCTGCGCCTGGGCCTGCATAAAAAATCCCGCAATTGCGAGTAATAGAATAAGCTTTTTCATATTTTTGAATTTTAATTGTGAAGAAATTTTCACAGTACAAAGTTGTAACTCTCAATACTGAAAAACGTTACATAATTATAGAAAAGAATTACATCATTCACACATTTACCTGGCTACCGGCAGGCAATTTATTCGTAACCGCTTTTGATTACTGTCATAATCATTTTAAAGCGCCCGTTTGGCTTTATTAAATTGGGTGCGTGCGCAGGTATTACTATTGATTGACCTGTAAGCAGGAGAGTGGATTCGCCGCTAATTACAATTTCCGCCTTGCCGTCAATTACCTGCGCGAAGGTATCAAAAGGAGAGGTTTTTTCTGTTAATCCTTCACCGCAGTCGACTGACATAACGGTGATAATTCCGGTTGATTTTTTTAGAATTGTTTTGATGACCACAGAATTGGGTATATACTCGATTATTTCCACGGTGATATATGCTTTTGATTTTTCAAGTTCTGTATTATCCATTTTGTTTGATTTTCATTTATTTCATTTTCTGAAAAACTAATGAAATGCAAGGCCAATAGTTGAAACACCAGTTGAGAGGTCAAGGAATAATCCAAGCCGTTTATTTAAGTGGTATTCAGTCCCTATATGTAAATCAAGAAATAAAGGACTTGCATCCTGGTAATAATTTCTATTACCATTATAGCCATTATCCCATGATGACTTTACTATTGCAAATCCTAATGAACCTGCCAGATAAAAATCCCAGTTGTAATTGGCATTAAGTAATTGATCAAAATAGTATGTGCCTTTAACACCGATAGGGATAATTGTTTCATGATAATAATAAAAATTGTTTTGATAATCATAGCCGCTTCTGTATGTGGAGAAGCTGATGAATGGAGCTAAAGTAAAACTATTTGCCACATCAAATTCATAGTTGATATGAAAGACTGGCACTGAACGCCCTACATATCCGTAATATCCTGAATATCCGCCAATGCCCAACCCTAAGTTTAAAGTCTTTCCATATGCGGAAGCATAAGTTCTTTTCTGAGCAGAGATATTAAGACTTAAAAAAGCGAGAAAGAATAGTGAAATGATAATTGTTTTTTTCATGAAATTTAGTTTTTTAACTGTGAATAAATTTTCACTTTGCAAAGGTGAGTTTTTCGACCCCGGAAAGCGTTACACAATTATTGAAAAGATTTACATTATTCACACATTTACAGGCGTACAATATTTCTTGCTCGAAATCAGGCTTAGGAATCGGGATATAAAATGTGGAATTTTAATTAGAAATGGTTATGCTGCACGCCTTCATATCTCCAATCCTGCCGAAATGCAGCTATGGGATGCCTTGCACAGAGAATGCTTTGATATCATTGCTTTAGTGACGATATACTGCTGAGGCATTTCAATCTGCCTTTGCTTCTGCCTTTTTGCTGGCTTAGCAACTACCTGATCACTGTGAAATAAACAAGTAAACGGGCTGTTTCAATCCATTAATTCGTACTGATCAAGCATTAAACATTCAGAAGAAGTATCGCGCAGAATGTGTGAATAATGTAAATAATTTTCAAAATTATGTAACAATTATTTGTTTAAGTGAGCCTAATTTTGCGGAATATTAATTAATTGTAAAAGAGCCTGCCGGCGGAAAGTTTATATTTAAAAATGGCAATTCACAATAGCATTAAACTTCTACTGGAATGACGTAAAGATTAATGTTTAAGAAGATAATGTCATTTCATTGATGAGGCGGTCAAAATTCAATGCAACAAATTAGAAACAATTAGAACAACTATTATGAAAACGTTACGAATGAGTATGATTATGATTTTAGGGGCAGCTATAATGCTTTCCAGCTGTTCATCATTGAACAAAACTCAGAAAGGAGCAGGCGTTGGAGTAGTTGCCGGCGGAGCAATGGGTGCAGTGATTGGCAAGGTTGCCGGAAATACAGCGATGGGCGCAATTATCGGAGCTGCAGTAGGCGGCGCTACCGGAGCTGTGATTGGCCATAAGATGGACAAACAGGCTGAGGAGATTAAAAAGACCGTTCCTGATGCAAAGGTTGAGCGTGTAGGTGAAGGAATCGTTGTTGAATTCAGCAGTAACATCCTGTTTGCTTTTGACAAATCGGCACTGTCGGCTGAAGCAAAGACCAACCTTGAAAAACTGGTTAAAGTTCTGAATACCTATCCTGACACAGACATTGAAGTGCAGGGACATACTGACGATAAAGGAACTGAAGCATATAACAAGAAATTATCCGAAAGAAGGGCCAGTGCAGTATCTGTTTATCTAGAAGGCAACGGTATATCCGGAAACCGCATTTCGATAAAAGGATTTGGCGAATCGGTGCCAAAATATGACAACAACACCGATGCTGGCCGTACTCAAAACCGCAGGGTTGAGTTCCTGATCACAGCAAATGAAAAGATGAAGGCAGAAGCCGCAAAAGAAGCCGGAAAATAAATCTAACTATTAAACCTAAAAATTACATAACATGAAAACCAAAATATTATCACTTATCATGCTATTAGTGCTTTCTGCTTCATTTGCAATGGCTCAGAGCACAGAACAAGCAAAAATGTCCTTTGGTGTGCTCGGCGGTTTAAATTTCCAGAATTTGAACGGAAAAGCTGCTAACGGAGACAAACTTACCAATGATATGATCTTGGGTTATCACGCAGGAGTCAATGTTCAGATCCCTATTGTTCCGGAGTTCTATTTTCAACCCGGCTTACTTTTAAGCACTAAAGGGGCAAAAAACACTTCTACGTTTTTAGGTACTACATATACCGATACCTATAAGCTTACTTATCTGGAAGTGCCGTTGAACTTTGTTTACAAAGGCGCACTGGGTAACGGATTTGTTATGGTTGGATTCGGACCCTATCTTGGTTATGGCATCGGTGGCAAGGTGCTATCCAAGGGTGGCTCAATATCCGATGATCGGAAAATTAAATTTAAAAGCGTTGTAGAGACAAGTGATGACCCATCAGTACCTTATTTTAAGGCATTTGATGCAGGCGCTAACATCTTTGCTGGTTATGAAATGGCCAGCGGGATATTTGTCCAGCTGAATACGCAGTTTGGAATGCTGAAAATTAATCCTGAAGTAAAAAGTTTAACTAATGATAAATCATCAGTTAAAAATACAGGATTCGGTCTTTCACTTGGATATCGTTTCTAAAACAAGGCTTTAATACAAAAATGACCGTCTCTGATAAACAAGGGCGGTCTTTTTATTTAGAACAGGAATGGTTAAAAGTAGCGATACGCATATCGAATATTCACAACTTTCTTACCGCTATCTGTGCCTGCGGGCTCTGGTTCAATACTTCCCTTTTATTTCCCGGTTTTTGTGAGGCGCGGTGAGCAAGAGGTATGCAATAATAATATTCCAGGTTGTTCTTTGAAGATTCTCGCAGGTATTTTAACGACACGCGTTTTATGATCTGTTTCAAAATCATATTACCTCACCCATATGCTTGTAATTGGATGAAATAATTTTAAATACCTCATCCATGCGTCCGCTTAACATCATTTTTCCCATATACAAAGCCATGCCTTTCATCTGTTCAAATTCCAGTTTTGGAGGCATGGCGAGGGCGTTAGGATCAGTCTGGATTGTAACCAATATGGGGCCAGTCTCACGATCGAATTGTTCCGGAAAAGCCTGGTAGTAGTTTCAGTCGCTACTGCGGGGAGGTTGGTAATATCACCCGGTAATCCAAGGACTGCCACGCCTTTTTTATGCACGGCATGTTGAAGCGCGGCCTGCAACATGCGTGGGAATTGTACTGGTGTAGCAGCCACCTGGTTGTAGCAACTGCAATCATCAAAAAGTTTGATTGTGTTTGTTTCCTGAAAAAACCCAGTTCCAAATTCTTTGGTAGGGATTGTAGAGGCGATAGCCAATACGGAAGCCGATGAACGGTGCGCATCATACAGCCCGTTTACCAGATGGACATGTCCGGGACCACTGCTGCCGGCACAACATGCAAGGCCATTCAATT
>JADGPY010000061.1 GCA_017882205.1 Chitinophagaceae bacterium | reverse complement strand
TCTTTTGAGTTAATGTTATTACCAACATTCTTTGGTGCAAAGACATAATTCTTAACCGGGTGTTTTTTATCGTAGTCGATAGCAAACTCGTAACAGTTTTTGCGGAATTCGCCAGCTTTTTTACTTCTGTCGTTCAATTTTGGAAGAGCAAGAAATTTATTGACTGCATCCAATGCCTGCTCAAATTTTCCTACACCAGACAGGGAGATAGAATAGGGAAGTAAATAATCTCTTGCATACATGGAATCCAAACCAAAACCTTTTTCATATTGAAGTACACTTTCTGCATAATTTTTATCGTTCGCATATATTCCAGCAAGAGATAGATAGCCATCTACCATCCTGGGATCGATCTTTAAGGCTTCATTGATCTGTTTTTTGGCGTTTTCAAACTTGTTGTTCTGTAAGCTAGTGATTGCATCGGTATATAGGGATGCAGCCTTGGGCTTTACCTTCTCTGGATCATACCATTGGGCATGAAGTGAATTGAAGTAGCAGGAAAAGAATAGTAATATGGCTAACCTGGACATTGAAGGAGTTTGGTTAAAAGTAGAACGAAAATGGGAGATAATTGTGTAAGGCATTGTTAAGAGAAGGGGGTAAGGAATATGGATTTTCTAGCGTCGCTTGAAGAAGACATTGCCACGGAAGACACGGAAGAACGGAAAAAACTTCTGGCTTCGCCAGAAGGTAGGAGGAGGAAGAAGCCAGAAATTCTTTTATTTCCGTTCTTTCGTGTTCTCCGTGGCAATATTTTTAAGGTACATTGATATACTTATGAATTTGCAACGATAACTCCCACCGCGGGTGTTGCTTGATATATTCTATGATCATGGGTGTAACCAGAGAAGCCTTCTCCCATTCTGGTTGAAGATAAAGCTTACAGTCTGGTGAAACCATTTCTGCATTTTTTTCTGCCCAGTCAAAATCTGATTTATTAAATACAACCACTTTTAATTCATGCGCTTTTGGAAGAATGGGAAGGAGAGGGGCTTTAAATTTCTTTGGAGAGAGGCAGATCCAATCCCATTCCCCTGTCAATTCACTTGAGCCGGATGTTTCAATATTGGTTTTAAAGCTGGCAGCATGCAAACTTTTGGTGAGCAATGTCAGATCGTGCATTAATGGTTCGCCACCTGTAACCACAGCCAGCCTTCCGGGAAATCGCTCGGCTTCAGAAACAATGTTATCAATACTCACCAATGGATGTTTGCCGGCATCCCAACTGTCTTTTACGTCACACCATACACAGCCAACATCACATCCACCCAGCCTGATAAAGTAGGCCGCCTTACCCTGGTGATATCCCTCGCCTTGTAAAGTATAAAATCGCTCCATGACCGGGAGGAGGGTAGTTTTTAGAATTTCGGATTCAGGAGATATGGCAGTCATGGCATGCATTATAAGTGTTCATTAACAATCCGGCTATGGTCATGGGGCCAATTCCTCCTGGCACCGGAGTGATGAAGCTGGCCTTAGGCGCTACATTTTCAAAATCCACATCTCCGGCAAGGCGGTAGCCGCTTTTTTTAGAATTGTCTTTAACTCTTGTAATGCCAACGTCGATCACTATACAACCTTCTTTTACCATATCCGCTTTTAAAAATCCAGGCTTTCCTAAAGCTGCGATAATGATATCAGCCTGTAAACAAATCTCTGCAAGGTTCTGAGTATGTGAATGACAAAGCGTTACCGTACAATTTCCCGGGTTAGTATTCCTACTTAGTAAGATGCTGGCTGGGCGTCCTACAATATTGCTTCTCCCTATAACAACTGCATGCTTTCCCTTCGTTTCGATATTATAGTGTTCCAATAAGAGCATGATTCCATAAGGGGTTGCGGGAACAAATCCAGGGAGGCCTTGCACCATCCTGCCAACATTTACAGGGTGAAATCCATCAACATCTTTTGATGGTTTCACAAGGTTGATGACTTTTTCAGTCGAAATATGATCAGGTAATGGGAGTTGGACAAGGATCCCGTCTACGCCCTGATCTGAGTTCAGTTTTTCGATTGTTCTCAAAAGTTCTTCTTCTGAAACTGTAGTTTCGAAATGATATAAGCTGGAAAGAAAACCTATCTCCTCACAGCTTTTAACTTTTGAGGATACATAGGTCATACTTGCGCCATCTTCACCAACCAGGACAGCAGCCAGGTGTGGAATCCTTTTTCCTGCTATTCTTAATTCGTCAACTTTATTTTTTAAATCGGCTCTTATGGATTGAGCTGCGAGTTTTCCATCTAATATCATTTGGCAAAAATACTTATGATCCTTGGTTTTTTTGGTTAATGGAGGAATTTCTCCAAATACTATGAGGAAGTAACCTTGTGTAGTTGGCGATTAGAGTAGAATTTTGTTTTTGAACCACGGGGGCACGGAGACACGGAGGAACACGGAGTTGAGTTGAAATGTGTTGTGTGAAAACCGCGTTCCTCCGTGTCTCCGGGTCTCCGTGGTTCAAAAAATCTGCACTATGAGGATGATATTTATTTTATTCTGCGTTGTACCACAAATGGTCTCCAGCCAATCGCTAAGAACTCCCATAGCTGCCAGGTACATCGGCCTGGGTGCATACAGCAAAAACTTTGTAGATGCCTTTTCATTCACAGCTAACCAGGCTGCATTGGCCCAGGTAAAAGGTATTGAGGTAGGGATTTATGGCGAAAGGAGGTTTTTATTGGATGTTACTAACCTCTTCACAGTTGTGTTTGTGGCACCAACAAAACAAGGAAACATGGGTATTGAGGCAAGTTATTTTGGATTCACGAATTATAATGAATCTGAATTAGGGGTCGGTTATGCACGATCCCTGGGCGGTAAGATAGACCTGGGGGTAAAGTTTAACTATTACAGCATTAGAATTCCTGGATATGGAAGTGCATCTGCTGTTAATTTCGAAATAGGAACCATTGCACAGTTAGCGCAAAAAGTATTTGCTGGCTTTCACATATACAATCCGGTTGGAGGAAATCTGGGCAAAACGAATGATAAACTTCGATCTGCTTATAAGTTTGGAATGGGGTATGAAGCCTCTGATAAATTTTTTGTTGCTACCGAGATAATAAAAGAGGAAGATGTTCCTGTGAATGTAAATGTTGGATTTCAATACAACTTCAGAAAGCAATTACTTGTACGGGCAGGAATTGCAACAGAAACAACCAATACTTATATCGGGGCTGGGTTCACGTGGAAAAATCTTCGATTAGATATAACCGGTAGTTATCATCAGCAACTGGGGTTTTCACCGGGGTTGATGTTACTGACAAACTTTGTAAAGTGAATAAATTTAAATTGTTCGTTATTTCACTCGTATTGCATCTCAACACCTCTTTTGCCCAGCAAAAAGATTCACTTCCAAATCCAGCTCTCACAATTGGACAACGATTAGAAAATCTTACTGAAAACAATGGTGATGTTGAAATTGAAGATGATTATTACCTCCAGCAAATGGAACGGTTTATAAATAATCCCATTAATCTTAACACAGCTACTGAGAATGAATTAAGCCTATTGCAATTATTGACACCGATACATATTCACAGCCTTCTATCTTACCGCACACTATTTGGACATTTTATTGACATCTATGAATTGCAGGCAATACCAGGCTGGAACATACACTTAATTGAACGAATCCGCCCATATGTTACTGTTGCTTCGACAGCAGTGTTCGACTCATTTGGAGATCGACTAAAGAAAGGTCATCGTTCAATAATTGTAAGGAGTTCCGGGACATTAGAAAAATCGAAGGGCTATACTCCGGATAGCGGTAGGACGAATTATTACCTGGGAAGTCCATTGAAATTATTTGTCCGCTACAAATATGAGTTCAAGAATGGCCTGCAATATGGAATTACCGCTGAAAAGGATGCAGGGGAGCAATTTTTTAGAGGTACTCAGAAACTGGGATTTGATTTTTATTCAGCACATTTTTTTGTCCGGAATGTAGGATTGATAAAGGCAATTGCTGTCGGAGATTTTGCTGTGAATATGGGCCAGGGCCTTATTCAATGGCAATCCGGGTTGGCAGCTAAAAAAGGATCAGATGTGCTGAATATAAAACGGCAGGAAGATGTCTTGCGTCCATACAACTCTCCCGGGGAAAGTGACTTTCACAGGGGTATTGGGATCACGGTTCAAAAAAAATCTATCCAGGTCACTGCGTTTATTAGTTACCGTAAGATAGATGCAAATTTTGTGTCGGACACAGTTAACGATGCAAGTTATATTTCTTCTATTCAGACCTCCGGGTATCACCGGACAAAAAGTGAGGTTGATGATAAAAATATCCAACAACAGATCACCATGGGTGGTAATATTGGTTACGCCAATAAGCAATTTCATTTTGGGATCAATGGGATCCATTATAATTTTCATTGGCCGCTAAATAAGAAGCCGGAATTATATAATAGGTTTTCCCTTTCCGGTAATAAATGGAGTAATTACAGTGTGGACTATAGTTATACCTGGCAGAATATGCACTTCTTTGGAGAGGCCGCTGTTGATGAGAACTATAATAAGGCACTTGTAAATGGCTTGATCATTAGCATGGATGCCCATGTTGATATGAGTATCGTTTATCGAGCTATTTCCAGGGCTTATCAATCATTATATTCAAATGCATTCACTGAAAGCAATCCACCCAATAATGAGAATGGTTTATTTGCAGGAATTAGAATTACCCCTTTAGATATTATTAAAATTGATGCTTATATGGATCTTTATAGTTTTCCCTGGTTAAAATATAGAACCGATGCTCCAACCAGGGGGAATGACTTCCTGGTTCAGCTAACTTATTCCCCAAATAAACAGGTAGAAATATATTCACGCTATCATGTAGAAAGAAAGCCAATGAATGATAATCCTGACGCTCAGACACTTAATCCTGTGGTAATTCATTCAACGCAGGCCTGGCGAACGGAATTCAGCTATAAATTAAGTTCAAGGGTATCCCTGAGAACAAGGGTGGAAATGAAGTGGTATGATAAAAGGGCAGATGATGCTGAAAACGGCTTTCTTTTATATACGGATGTGTCGTACAAGCCAAGGTTTAGACATATAAGCGGGATCGCCGGATTCCAGTATTTCGAGACGGATGGCTATAATAGTCGTTTCTATACCTTTCAGCACGATGTATCCTATAGCTTTTCGGCTCCTGTAAATTATGGGAAAGGCTATATGTATTATTTTAATTTCAAATATAATCTCTCAAGGCAATATTCAATAGCCTTAAGATACTCACAAAGCCTTTACCTGGGTAAATCTTCCATTGGAACGGGCCTGGATGAAATTCCAGGAAATACGAAAACAGAAGTAAAGTTCCAGGGATTGATCAATTTCTGATTTTCAATAGCTTCCTGCTTCGCTCGAATCATGGTCGAATTTCTAAATATTATGTTAATAGATGCAGCACATGTATCCTGCATTCTGTCCACTTAGATGTCTTACTATATAACTTAAGGTGTTCATAAGTTAATTAACGTTTTTTTTGCATTTTAAAAATATCACTATATTTACAAAATTCTAAAACTAAAATCACACATGAGAAGAATTCTATCACTGTTTATAATGCTTATGCTAAGTGGTGTATTGGCATTTGCGCAAAACCGAGTGGTGACCGGTACTGTAACGGATGATAAGGGTGTTCCCATTGAGGGCGCGTCTGTCAAAGTGAAAGGTTCCAAAGTAGGTGTTGCCGCGGATATAAATGGTAATTTCCGGATCACAGCTCCAGAAAATGGAACTTTAGTGATCAGTTCAGCCGGGGCTACAGAAAAGCAGGTGCCAATTGCAGGGCAAACCAATTTAACTGTAACCTTAGTTAGGACTGGAACAGAACTTGCCAACGTAATTGTAACTGCACAGGGGATTAGGAGGCAGCCAAAGGAGTTGGGATATTCGACTGCAAGGGTATCTAACGCTGAAATTACCCAGGCCCACGTAACAAATGTTGCGAATGGCCTTACCGGTAAAGTGTCAGGTTTGCAGATCAACACAACCAACAATGGTATTAATCCCTCAACAAGGATCACACTTCGCGGAAATCGTTCCATATTAGGTAATAATGAAGCGTTACTCGTTTTGGATGATGTTCCGGTTGCTATGTCCGTTCTTAACTCTATTAATCCGAATGATATAGATAATGTAACTGTACTTAAAGGATCATCTGCGTCAGCATTGTACGGATCTGAGGCATCCAATGGTGTAATTATTGTAACCACAAAAAGGGGAACAAAAGGAAAACCAGTTATCAGGTATAGCAATACAACGCAGGTTGAGGAAGTATCCTATCTGCCAAAATTCCAGAACGGATGGGGACAGTTTGGTGGAGAATATGATGTATCTCAATTTCCGGGGATAGTTTATTTCCCTGATGATCCTTTCCGCCCGTATGTACCTTATGAAAACCAGCAATACGGTCCTAAATTTAACGGTCGTCCTGTTTTCGTTGGGGCGCCAGTTAGGTTCTATCGTGCAGATGGTACTTTCTTTGATTCATTGAAAACAGGTATATATTCTGCACAGCCGGATGCAAAGAAAAATTTCTTTGACAAAGGTATCACCATGCAAAATGATTTCTCTATTTCCGGGGGTGATGATAAAAGTAGGTTCTTCTTCTCATTACAGGATGTTGATATTAAAGGAACCGTACCTG
>JADGPY010000354.1 GCA_017882205.1 Chitinophagaceae bacterium | reverse complement strand
CATTGTGATGAAAAAGATTATCGATCATCCCTTCTACCATAGGAAATTTCTCCTTTATGTAATTTTTTATAGTATCTAAAATTCCATGAGATTGCTCTGCAGTTAAGCCATGTTCGGCCTGTAATTTTTCAATTAATTCTTGCATGAAGTAGATTTTTAACTGTAAAGATTATTAAAACAATTTGTGATTACAAATGTTTTATTCGGTATCATACCGGTCTACACTTTCGATTCCCGGAAGTTTTAGTAAATGATCTACTAAATCTTCCAGCTCATCTTTATCGTGCACATATACTTTTATATTCCCTTCAAATAATCCTTCCCTGGCTTCAATGGTAAGTGCATTTATGTTGATTTTAAGCTCACCGCTGATAAGGTTGGTGATCTTATTTATCACGCCAACATCATCTAATCCTATAATTTTAATACCAGTAAGAAATGAAATTTCTTTGTTTTTGACCCATTTTGTTTTTACTACACGATGGCCATAGTTGGATAATAATCTTGTTGCATTGGGACAGTTTGTGCGATGGATCTTTAGTCCTTCTCCTTGTGTGATAAATCCGAAAACATCATCGCCGGGAATGGGTTTGCAGCAATTTGCCAGGGTGTACATGATCTTGTCGCTGCTTTCACCGAAAATGATCAGCTCAGCATCCTTTTTATTATGTCTGTTGGTGGTTTCGTGTTCAGTCTTTTCTTCATGAATAATTTTCACTGGTTTTGGCGCAATCAGTTTATCGCCGGCGACAGTAAATTCTTTTAACTCTTTAAGGTCAATTTTCTTTACCGCGATATCATACAACAGATCAAGAGGTGATGAAAGCTTATAAAAGGTAGCGAGCTCTTCCATATTTGGGAAATTCATTGCAGCGCCAATTCCCTCTAGCTTCCGCTGAAGAATATATTTTCCTTCGTCAGCAATTGTTCTTTTTTCTTCCTTTAAAGAATCCTTGATCTTGGATTTTGCTTTTGTAGTAACTACAAAATTCAGCCATTCGCGATTTGGTTTCTGTTTAGCAGAAGTAATGATCTCTATCTGGTCACCACTTCGCAATTTATAGCTGATGGGTACCAGTTTATGATTTACTTTAGCCCCGA
Organism: Chitinophagaceae bacterium; assembly: GCA_017882205.1. Taxonomy (GTDB): domain Bacteria; phylum Bacteroidota; class Bacteroidia; order Chitinophagales; family Chitinophagaceae; genus Ginsengibacter. The sequence continues at coordinate 3,274 of JADGPY010000354.1, read as the reverse complement.
TACATTTTACACCTACTGCTGAATGAACAGCAAATGCAAAGTCCAATGCGGAGGCACCGATCGGTAGCATTTTTACATCTCCCTTGGGTGTGTAAACATATATTTCTTCAGCTAAAAACGAAACTTTAAAGTCCTGTAAAAAATCAATTGAATTGGTATCCGGGTTTGCAAGAACTTCCCTTATCTGGTGGAACCATTTATCAAAACGGTTCTCACTATCTGTTCCTTCCTTATATTTCCAATGAGCAGCAAGACCTTTTTCAGCAATATCATTCATACGCTTGGTGCGTATCTGCACTTCCACCCATTTGCCTTGAGGACCCATCACAGTAGTATGTAAGGCCTCATAGCCATTGCTTTTTGGGTTGCTTAGCCAGTCGCGCAATCGTTCAGGTGCAGGGGTATATTCATCGGTGATCATGCTGTACACTTTCCAGCAATCTTCTTTCTCTTTTTCCGGGGGTGAATTCAGGATAACACGGATCGCAAAGAGATCGTACACTTCTTCGAAGGCTACTCCCTTTTTTTTCATCTTATTCCAAATAGAATGGATGCTTTTAGGACGTCCGTAGATTTCGAAATTAAAGTCTCCCTGCTCAAGTTTTTCTTTAATAGGACGAATAAAATCATTAATAAACCTGGTTCGTTCTCTTTTTGTGTCATGTAATTTCTGCGCAATATAACGGTAGCTGTCTGGCTCCATGTATTTCATGGCCAGGTCTTCCATCTCCGTTTTTATAGTATATAGGCCCATTCTATGTGCCAGTGGGGCATATACATAAACTGTTTCGGAAGAAATTTTCAATTGCTTCTCGCGCTTCATGCTGTCAAGCGTTCGCATATTATGCAGTCGGTCCGCCAGTTTAATCAATATTACCCTTGGATCATCAGTAAGCGTAAGTAAGATTTTTTTGAAATTTTCAGCTTGTTGAGATGGATTCGTATCCAATACATTCGATATCTTGGTTAGCCCATCTACTATCTTGGCAATTTCAACCCCAAACTCTCGCTGAACATCTTCAAGATTGATGTCAGTATCTTCTACAATATCATGAAGTAAGGCACAGATGGTGGATCGAACACCTAGTCCAATTTCTTCCACGCATATCATAGCTACGGAAAGAGGGTGAAGAATATAGGGCTCCCCACTTTTCCTGCGCATGGTTTTATGGGCATCTGCTGCCATCTCAAAGGCAGTACGTACCAATTCCTTATCCCCGGGTTTTAATTTAGGTTTCAACATCCGCAGCAGAGTGCGATAGTGACGAAGAATGTCTTTTTTTTCCTCCTCCTCACTCAAATTATATTTCGGTATATCTACAAGGGTATCCATTAGTTACGAATTTACGAAAAGAAGAGGGAATGTGTGCTTTGCAAAGTTAATTCCCTTAGTTTTGCACCCCCAAATAGCGCATGTGGTGAAATTGGTAGACACGTCAGACTTAGGATCTGATGCCGTAAGGTATGGGGGTTCGAGTCCCTTCATGCGCACAAAACCTGCCATCGGTAGGTAAACCTGCCCTCGGGCAGGTTTTAACTTTTACATTTCAAACACAGCCTGCCCCAGGCGGCTCTCAAAACATTTACATGGCCAACGTTACCAGGGAAAATATCGGTATATTAAACGACAAGATTACCGTTTCCCTAAACAAGGAGGATTATTATCCTGCATTTGATAAAGCGATAAAAGATTATTCAAAAAAAGCCAATATTCCCGGCTTCAGAAAAGGGATGGTTCCGCCAGGAATAGTGAAAAAAATGTATGGAGCTTCTATTTTCTATGATGAGGTAGTTAAGAGTGTAGAGAAAAAGCTACAGGAATATCTTTCCCAGGAGAAACCGGAGATTTTTGCTCAACCACTTCCCATGGAGATAGATTTGCGTTCCATGGATATGAATAATCCTACTGATTACGATTTTCATTTCGAGATTGGTTTAAAACCTGAAGTGAATATTGATGTACTTTCAACAAGCAATCTGACATTGCATAAAGTATCTGTTACTGACGCTATGGTAGATGAAGAGATTGAAAGATTGAAAACCCGCCATGGAAAAATGAGTGAGCCTGAATCTGTTAATTCTGAAGAGGATGTACTAAATGTATTGTTTAAGGAATCTGATGCTGACGGCAATCCTGTTGAGAATGGTATTTCCAAAGAAAATTCATTATTAGTAAAATATTTTACTCCGGAGGTGCGGGCTCAATTAATGAGTAAAAAGAAAGATGATACACTTGTTATCCAATTGAGCAAAGCGTTTGAAGAAAAGGAAAGGGAATGGGTAATAAGCGATCTTGGGATAGCAAAAGAGGTGGAAAATGATCAAAAATTCTTCAAGCTAACCATAGTTAAAATAGGTTTGGTAGAAAAGAGAGAACTTAATATCGGGTTTTTCAAGGAGGTTTTTCCAGCAAAAGACATCGAAACTGAAACTGAATTCAGGGAAGAGTTAAAAAATCAGATACAACAACATTGGGATTCACAGAGCCGGGTTCAGTTACAGGATCAGATATATCATTTGTTGCTTGATACTCCAATTGAATTACCTGAACAGTTCTTGAAGCATTGGATGGCAAGAGGAGGAGAAAAAGTTAAATCCATCGATGAAGTGGAAGCAGAATTTCCCTCTTTTAGTAAGCAGCTAAAGTGGACGCTTATCAGTGATAAGATCATCAAGGATAATAATCTCGATGTTTCCCAGGAGGAACTTCGTGAAAATATGAGAAAGGAAGTAATGCAATACTTCGGTCAGACAACTATGACTGGTGATATGAACTGGCTTGACACTTATATTGACAGGATGATGAAAGAAGAAAAACAAGTGGATAGCAGCTATCATCGCCTAATAACTGAAAAACTATTTACCTGGGCAGAAGGACAGGTAACCCCAAAAGAGAAAGAAGTTTCCCCGGAAGAGTTAAATGCAATGCAGCATCACCATAGTCATTAGAGAGTTTAGTTTTAGATTAAAGTTCCCATTAGCGCTAAGAATTAAGAACTGGTTTTATGCCTTTTTGTCTTATTTTTTTCTTAGCATAATATTTGGAACTTCAACTCCCAAGTATGGGAAAATCTTTTAAATCTGATTTATGGACATAGGGAAAGAATTTGAAAAGTATGCTGTAAAGCATAAGGGCATTAGTAGCAATACACTTCATAGCTACATCAATCATAATGTAACCAACCTAACCCCCAACATTATTGAAGAACGTCCTATGAACATCGCCGTAATGGATGTGTATAGCCGGTTAATGATGGACAGGATCATTTTTCTG
>JADGPY010000353.1 GCA_017882205.1 Chitinophagaceae bacterium | reverse complement strand
TTTGGTTTTTCATCAAGCCATTGAACATCCCATCCTGCTTCTGCCGCTCGTTGCCGCATGTTTCTTAAGCCATTTCCCAGGCTTGTTTTCGTTGTTTCACTCATGCCTGCCCCGTCATCAATTATACTTACCACCCAGTTCGAACTGCTTTCAATGGAAATAATAACATTTTGACATTTGCTGTGACGTACAGCGTTATTGACAGCTTCCTGCATAATGCGAAATAAATGCAGCGCATTTGCAGGTGATAAAGCAGTATCATTTGCAATTGATTCTTTCACTATTATATTTATGTCAGGATAAGTAGGTCGGATTTTTTGTAAAAAGATTTTGAACCTGTCGCTGATCGCTGTTAATGCAATCGCTTCACGGTTCAATGCCCATATGGTATCATTTAGTTGAGTTACAATAGATTGTGAATTGTGTTGCAGTTCACTAAGTGCCGTCGATGTGGAAGCTTCAAGTGTTTCCTGAACCCTGCTTACATTGGCAGCAATTGCGGCAGCATAAGCACCTAAATTATCATGCAGATCCCGGCTGATCCGCTCACGCTCATGCTGTATTTCCTGTTTGAAAAGCAATGCTCTTATTTTTTTCAGGTACCCGCGACGGTTATATTGCCAAACTATAAATCCAACCAGGAATGCAAGGCATACTACGGAAAACAAATAGAACCACCAGGTTTTCCACCACGGAGGATAAATAATAATAACGATTTTTTTATTGAAGATCGTGTTTGAAGAAAGAACCGGACTGCAATTTATTTCAAGTAAATATTTGCCGGGTTCGAGAGTATACCGTATTCCTGTTGGCTGACGTGTGGTTTGCCACGATTCTTCAAACCCTTTTACGCGGTAAGTATAAATGTATTCATTGGTATTTAAAAGCCCGTTAGCAGCTATATCCAACTGAATATGGTTTTCATAGTACTTCAGCAAAATGGAATCTCCACTCCATTTGCCGGATGAAGAATTGTACAAAGAGTCATTTATGACGAGCCGTGTAATATTTAATACCGGCGTATCTTTTACAACAGAAAGCGAAGCCGGGTAAAAAGCCGTTATGCCGTTAACCCCTCCAAAATAAAACTTTCCGCTGGATGTTTTAAAGGCTGATTCATTATTAAATTCATTTTCCTGCAAGCCTACTTCCTTGGTGTAATTTTTTACAGTTCCATCAACCGAAATATAAGATAATCCAAGATTGGTGCTTGCAAAAACCGCTGGTTTATTATCAAGTGGCAATAATGCGTAAATGCAATCATTCAACAATCCGGTTTCCCTTGATATCTTTTTAATTAATTGCCCTGATGAAGAATAAACATATAACCCTTTATCAGTACCTACCCAGGTGTTGTGCATAGAATCTTCAATGCAACATCTAATCACATAATTTCCCGGAGTATTAACGTTTTTCAGGTGTCCATATTTATCCAATACGCATAATAAGCCGGTTGAGGTGCCGGCCCATAAGGTTTTATTTGCAGTAAAAACAAAACAATTAAATGCTTCTGTTGTGTTTTTGAAAAAAGGCAGAAGAGGCTGTGCGGATTTTAACCTCGTATTTTTAAAAACACAATTATAAATATTGGTTTTTGTAGCAATAAAAACCACGCTGTCGTTAATGCGCTGCATATTATTGATCCAGTTATTGCCATCAGAATTAAATATACTTTTTATTGAATCAGGAACAGAAAAAGGAAGTATTATTTTTGAAGGTAAATTCAGGATAAACCATCCGCGAAGAAAAGTTTCGATTAAGAAATCATTATCTGTTAATCTTTCAATGGCAATAATATCTTTTGCTCTGTCTATACCCACCGCCTTTTCCCAAAGGGGATTTCCCGATGTATCATATAAAAGGATCCCTCCGTTGAAGCAGCCTGCGAGCAACACGTGTTTTTGCTCATCATAATAAATGGATTTCACAAAATTGCTTTTTGCATTGGGATAAATAAAATGACTGAATGGGATTTCAACATTTTGAATGAGCTTAATATCATCATTTGTCATCAGCCAGATCCGTTTAAACCTGTCTAAGTAAATAAAATGAATGTACCCGGTGGCAACTACCGGGTTACCGGTTAATGAGGTAAATTCTTTCCGGTAAATGCAGGCAGTATCAAGCTCATATAAATGCCAGTTGATAGCAATCAGCAACTGGTTGTTGTTGGCAAGATAAACCTGCGTTATGATGGGAGATTCATCTGTAATATCTTTAAATGCGATGTATTTATTTATGCTGGCGCTGGCTATGTCAATAGTAAACAAGCCTTTTTTCGTAGCCACATACAATTTATTTCTGTTGCATTCAATGCCGAAGATGAAGTAAAAATCTTTTTGTAAATAAGTAAGCCGCCGCGTTGTTGTATTGATTTGTAAAAGCCGCCTGGTATCTGACAGAAAAATATCAATACCATTTGTCGCAGTAATCCTGGCAGATATAAACATTCTAGCCTGTAAGATGTTGTCAACAAATTGTACTTCATCCTTACCAAAAGGCTGGCTTAGCTGCCTGTTTTCATTATAAATAACAATTCCTTTTTTTGCATACATGCACCATGTTCCTTCTGGGGTTTGCAAAAGAGGAATGACCGGAAGATATCCTTTTTGGTAGGTAGGGAGCTTAATAACCTTCCGGAAAATATTGCGGAAAGGATTATATTCTAAAATGCCCTCTTCATAACTAATCCAGATGCTGCCATTTTGAAGGGCAAAAAAAATGACCGGGTAATCAATATGGATTGTGTCGTGATCAACAACGGGGTTAATGTTTTCCATGGCATACCCGTTAAACCGCTGCATACCCGTTTTTGTTGAAACCCATGTAAACCCTGATCTATCAGTTATAATGCTGGTTGTTTCATTATTCAACAGCCCCTGTTCAAAATTGATTGTTTTAACCGAGCATCTTTTAAGCCGGTTGAGGTTTATATTTTTATATTGACCCAGGCTGATAAACTGTGTAGTGAGAAATACGATTATAGAAAATACGCATTTTATCTGCTGCATAGTCAAATGTAGTCAAAAGCTATTTGCTTAATACTGGTTACGGTTATTTGTCAAAAAGCTTCTTTAATAATTAATTTTTCATTTACATGCAGGTTAGCTAACATTTTTTCTATTGCATCCATCATTGGTGGAGGTCCACATACATAAAAGTTTTTATTGAGATCGCCAATGTTTGCTTGCAGCAAATCTTCAGTGATGTACCCATGCTGGTAGCCATCAACAGTTTCATCTGATAATACGTTGATGAAATTTTCATTTAATAGAGTTTTAAATTCTTCTTCACGAATGATGTCATTTTTAGTTTTGTTAGCAAATATGAGCTTGTTATTGCCTATTTCATTTTTTGACTGAAGATATCTGAAAATGGAGATAAATGGAGTAACCCCGGCGCCTCCGGCAATAAATATACCTTCGCCTTTATATGCAATATCGCCAAAGACATCATGTAAAATCAATTCATCTCCCCTATTAAGTTGCAGTAGCTGGTTGGTAACGCTCTGATGAGAAGGATATGTTTTAATGGTAAACTCGATGTAATCGTTGTCTGGAAGGCAAGTGAATGTGAAAGGCCTTTTTTCATCCTTCCAACCGTTTTTGTTTATCGAAACATCTGTGGCCTGCCCGGGATGGAAAGTATAATTAGATGGTTTTTCAGTTACAATTCGTAACACATCATGAGTTACTTTATCAATTGATTTTATTTTTACAATAGTTGGTTCCATATGTAGCTTTAGATGATAACTCCCGTTGGTTTTTTTAAAAGTATGAAATATTATTTACAAGTCATAAAAAAAACTTATATAAAAAAGATTCCATTAAACAAATCTATATCTTCAATCAATAATTTAAAACAATGCTAATGAGAAAAAGAAATTTACTATTGCTAATTACAGCACTATATTTTATCAAACCAGGTTATTCTCAAACAACTTTTCCTGTAAATGGCATTGCAGCACCAACAGAAGGCTATTTTGCATTTACGAGTGCCACAATAGTTAAGGATGCACATACCACGTTGCAGAATGCAACAATGGTGATTCGTGATAAAAAGATTGTGGCAATCGGGAATAGTATTACTGTTCCCAAAGAAGCTGTGGTAGTGGATTGCATGGGAAAATACATCTACCCCTCGTTCATCGATATTTACAGCGATTATGG
>JADGPY010000352.1 GCA_017882205.1 Chitinophagaceae bacterium | reverse complement strand
CAGGATACATTTGGGAGTGCAGAAGTTTGGCATGAACTGTTGGATCCTATTTTTGGGCACCCAATTCTAACTGCTGCCTATTATGTTTTTTATGAATATTTTTTGAAAGGACAGGGGAATGGTGGGCTGGCTACCGGCTTCTGTACTTCACTGGCTAGCCTCGTAGCTGATAAATTGTGGAAGGGAGACTTAGATACCCACACGGTTACGTTACCAAGTGTGCAAAGCATGCTCACGGCCGTACATGGCAAATTATTAAGCCGCGAAAGCCTGCTGCATTTTCATGACCAGGGCAGACAGGGTATATCAAGAGTAGAACTAACTGCCAGGCAGATTGAACGTACATTCATGACAGGATGCGACCGCAATGTTGCACCGCTACTTTTCTTTATTCCTTCAGGAGAAGTATGGGATTCAGGGTATTTTGATAAGCTAAGTTCATCACATTGCATCATGCCTTACCGGTTTGTATATCCTGACGGGCATCCCGGCCCGCAACTTAGTCCCGATGGCAGTACTACAATATCCAGCCTGGATGGCGTAAAATTGTTTTGCTGGGATTGCAACAATCCTGGGAGTAACAATTGCAGGGCGGAGTTTACATTAACCGCAGGTGTATTGAATTTTGCGTATATACCCGATACTGCTGCATCAGAGTTTGATAGTACCCAGGGCATTACACTTGGGTTCTGGACCAATGGTGACTATTTACTCGCAGATCACGATTTGCCTTTTAGCGGCCCATTTGGCCTTACCAGTTTTATCATTGATTTCCTATTAAGCCCGGCTGATCTTGAAATTACGGACGAAAACGGTTTGCGGGTGGGCAACTTTAACAACCAGATATTTAGTGAAATGCCCGACAGTCATCCTTGCTACCTGGTGAAAGGGGCGTACCTGTTACCTGTAGGACGCAACCTTACACGCCGAATTGTAGGTAATGGTGCAGGAGCCTACACCTTTAACAGCATTATGCCTGATGGTACAACTATTAAATTGGAAAATGTAGCTACACAGCCTGGTCACGTGGATACCCTGATGGTGAATTCAGATGCTTCCCAGATTCGGTTTGCACCACAGATTGAAAAGGATTTTACAGTTACTTTTTCTAAGTTGGTGAGCAACCAAATACGCTCTCTGGCCATAAGTGGTGTAGGCGGTGGACCAGGAACAGAAATGGACATTACTGTGGCACCCGATCTTAGCCTTTTTAGATTAGGTAATAGAAGCGTTTTAAAAAATGTATCTGTGAAGGCTTTTGCCATTGATAAGGCGACGAATCTTCCAGTAAATAAAAATACTTCATTGACGCTTCCCACTAACAACGACCTGGTGGTTACGATAGCTGATTGGAGTAAAGTTGATCTGAGCGCGGAAGCTTTACCGTTCTGATATCTGGAAGAAAATTGCATCGATGAACATAGAAATATTATTTTCCAATAATTAATCATAAAAGTTAACTATGCCAAGAAATGTAAATAAGGAACATAAAGAAAACCTCTCAGCATTAGAGAGAGCAGCTGTCGTCATTACAAATATCGTGGGTACCATGTGGTGCGCAATAGCTTTTACGATTTTAGCTTTAGTGAGCCTGCCTGATGCAATTCATGGAGGTACAGCTACTACGATATCATGGATAGCCCAGACTTTTCTCCAACTTGTACTTTTGTCGATTATTATGGTCGGACAAAACCTCCAAAGCAAGCATTCTGAACTCCGGGCAGACGCGGATTACGAAACAAACATAGAAGCAAAAAAAGATATTGAAATGCTCATGAAACGCCTGGACTCGATTGAGAGTGATAAACTTGATAAGATTTTAGAGATTCTTGATAAAAAATGATCAAAGAGATAAGGAGAACATTGTGAATAAGTAACCATTAATATTCAGGTACGCTAAAAATAATGCAGGTGCCTTTTTCCTTTCCGTTTTCAACACGGATGGTACCGCCATGCTGGGTAACAAAATCCTTTACAAGTACTAAACCAAGACCTGAGCCTTTTTCATTATTTGTACCAGATACCGAGGCGGAATTAAAGTTTGTGAACAGATTTTCCATGATATCTGCTTCCATGCCTATGCCCGAATCAGTGATACAAACCTCCACCATCTTATCTGTACGTTCAGCAGTTACAGTTATCAATCCGCCTTGCGGAGTATATTTAATGGCATTTGTAACCAGGTTTTGAAGAATAGAACGAAACATTAATGTATCTGCATTTACATTAATATCAAAAGGAACTTTGTTTTCAAGAACAATATTTTTTTGTATGGCACTGGCTTTTAACAATTCCAAACTCTGATCCACTATACGAACCAAATGAAGTTTTTCAGAATTAAATGTTGTTTTCTCCCGTTGCATTTGAGCCCAGTCAACCAGTTCATTCAATTGCTGAAGAATTTTACGAGAGGTGCGATGGATGATCTTTACCGATGGCTGGATCTCGTCAAAAATATGATTTTCTGTATCGTGGCTTAATTTATCTGATGTGAGCAGCAAAGCCGTTAAGGGGTTGCGGAGATCATGAGAAATAACCGACAGAAACTTATCCTTTGATAAATTCAGATCTTTAAGTTCATGGTTTAGGTTTTCCAGTTCGCAGGTTCTTTCATAAACCCGTTTCTCAAGGTCCTGATTTAACCGAAGAAGTTCGTCATTTATCCTGGTCAGTTTTTCTTCCTGTCGCTGTAAAAGCTGGTTCTTTTTATGAAGTTCTGCAAAAACGCCTACTTTAGAGCGCAATATTTGAGGATTAACCGGCTTACGGATATAATCAACTGCCCCGCTTTTATATCCTTTAAATACTGCTGCATCTTCATATTCCTGTCCTGTAATAAATATTATAGGGATGTGCCTTAATTTCTCCCGCTGGTAAATCAATTCGGCTGTTTCATATCCATCCATAATGGGCATGCGAACATCCATAAGAATGAGCGAAAAGTCATCCTCTTTCAAAAGAATT
>JADGPY010000351.1 GCA_017882205.1 Chitinophagaceae bacterium | reverse complement strand
TGCGAAAGGCATTGCAACTTTTTGCCAATATAAGGCCAGTAACAACTTACCAGGCATTGCACCATCTATCACCTTTAAAGGAGAAACTACTTAAGGATGTTGATCTGGTTATTTACCGTGAATTGACCGGCGGTATATATTTTGGAGAAAAAACGATCGATAGCGAATTTACAAAAGCATCAGACTTATGTGTTTATCATAAAGAAGAAATTATTAGAATTGCTGAGCTGGCCTTTTTAGCGGCTAAGCAGCGTAAGAAAAAAGTGACTCTCGTTGATAAGGCTAATGTGTTAGAAACATCCAGGCTTTGGCGCAAAGTTGTCCGGGAACTTGCTTTATCTCATCCTGATATCAAAGTTGATTATCTTTTTGTAGATAATGCAGCTATGCAGTTGGTTCTTAATCCAGCGCAGTTTGATGTAATACTTACTGAAAATATGTTTGGTGATATACTCAGTGATGAAGCTAGCGTGATCACAGGTTCTCTGGGATTATTGCCTTCAGCATCGGTTGGACATGAAAAAGCCTTGTTTGAACCAATCCACGGTTCTTATCCGCAGGCTGCAGGAAAGGATATTGCGAATCCTATTGGTTCAATCTTATCAGCGGCCATGATGTTAGATCATTTTAAATTATTTGAAGAAGCGGCAATAATAAGAAAGGCCGTAGAATGGACCTTGTCAAATGGATTTGTTACAAAAGATATTGAGCCGATAAATTCCTATTTCACTTCAACAGTTGGTGAACTCATCAGCGATTATGTAAGCAATAGTTACACGGATCAGATCAACCAGAAAAATATTTCCGCAAGGAAATCAACCATAATATAATCTTACAATAAATTATTAATACTTATGTACTATAGTGAAAATACCGTGGTGTATTATAAGGGTGAGTATTTGAAAGCAAAGGATGTAAGATGTAATATTTATGATCAGACTATTCATTATGGATATGGTGTATTTGAAGGCATTCGTGCGTATGCAACAGATAGCGGGGTTAAAATATTTAAGGCAAAGGAACACTTTGATAGAATGAAGTTTTCATGTGAAGTTGCCCTGATCCCATATCCTTATGATAATGAAAAACTGATAGAAATAAGTTACGAGGTTCTGGAAAGAAATCATTTACAAAATGCATATTTACGTCCCCTGATTACCTGCACTCCAAATATGTCTTTGTCAAAAGCGATAGCGTCGCAATTACTAATAGCTGCATGGGACTGGGGTGCATATCTTGGTCACAATTTATTGGATATAATGATTTCTCCTTACAGGCGCCCTAATCCATCTGGATTCAAAGTTGCTGCTAAGATAACCGGTCACTATGTTAATTCAATACTTGCCTGCCAGGATGCAAAAGACAAAGGCTTTGATGAAGCATTGCTTTTAGATGTTGATGGATTTGTAGCTGAAGGTCCTGGTGCGAACATATTCTTTGAAGTAGAGGGCAAGTTGATTACCCCTCAATTAGGAAGTATTTTGCCCGGCATTACCCGCGCAACAATAATTGAGATCTGTAATGATCTTGATATTGAGGTGGTAGAAAGAAAAATACTACCTGAAGAAATAGTTAGTTTTGATAGTGGTTTCTTTTGTGGGACAGCGGCTGAAGTGATTGGTATTCAATCAATAGATAGAGTACCTTTCAAAAAAGAATGGAATGATTCTAAAGGATTTTTAATTCAGCAGGCTTATAAAAAATTGGTGTTGGGGAAAGATTATTCATTACTTGTAGCATGATAGAACTAAATAAATATAGCAAAACAATAACCCAGGATGTAACCCAACCTGCAGCCCAGGCAATGTTGTATGGAATTGGCCTTACTGAGGAGGATCTGAAAAAGCCACAGGTTGGAATAGTTAGCATGGGTTATGAAGGTAATACCTGTAATATGCATTTGAATGAATTGGCGAAAATTGTAAAGACTGGAGTCTGGGATAATGACCTGGTGGGGTTAATCTTTAATACCATTGGAGTAAGTGATGGAATTAGCAATGGGACTGATGGAATGCGATACTCTCTCGTTAGCCGGGATATTATTGCTGATTCAATAGAAGCAGTTTGTGGAGCCCAATATTATGATGCCTTGATCGCTGTTCCGGGATGTGATAAAAATATGCCTGGCTCCCTGATTGCCATGGGCAGATTGGATCGACCTGCCATAATGGTATACGGAGGAACTATTGCACCAGGGCATTATAAAGGACAAGATTTAAACATTGTTTCAGCGTTTGAAGCATTGGGGCAAAAAATGGCCGGGCAGTTGAGTGAGGAGGATTTTAAAAATATAGTGATGCATTCGTGCCCCGGAGCGGGTGCATGTGGTGGTATGTACACAGCCAATACTATGGCGAGTGCAATTGAAGCTTTAGGAATGAGTTTGCCTTATTCTTCTTCAAATCCCGCACTCAGTGAGGCAAAGAAAAAAGAGTGCATAGAAGCCGGAACGGCAATTCGGCTTCTTATAGAAAGAGATATTAAGCCATCTGATATCATGACAAGAAAGGCTTTTGAAAATGCAATAACGCTGATTATGGTTTTGGGTGGCAGCACTAATGCAGTATTACATTTGATCGCTATGGCGAAGAGTGTTGATGTTGAATTGACAATAGATGATTTTCAAACCATAAGTGATAAAGTACCTGTGCTTGCTGATTTAAAACCCAGTGGTAAATACCTAATGGAAGATTTACATAATATAGGTGGTGTTCCTGCAGTGATGAAATATTTGTTACAAAAAAAATTACTTCATGGAGATTGCCTTACTGTTACAGGTAAGACTATTGCTGAAAATCTTGAATATGTTCAGGATCTGGATTTTGAGCAACAAAAAATAATAATGCCTTTGCAGGATGCACTGAAATCAACCGGGCATCTTCAAATTTTATATGGCAATTTAGCAGAATTTGGAAGCGTGGCAAAAATCACAGGCAAAGAAGGTGAACAGTTTGAAGGACCTGCGCGGGTTTTTGATGGTGAGTTTGAATTGATTAAAGGAATTAACTCAGGTAAAATAAAAGCCGGAGACGTTGTGGTAATACGATATGTAGGACCACGGGGTGGCCCGGGAATGCCGGAAATGTTGAAACCAACTTCTGCTATCATCGGCGCGGGCCTTGGCAAGAGTGTTGCATTAATAACTGATGGAAGATTCAGTGGGGGCACTCACGGATTTGTAGTTGGACATATTACCCCCGAAGCATTTGATGGCGGATTGATTGCACTTGTAATGGATGATGATCTTGTTGAGATCAATGTTGCCACTAAATCCATCATATTAAAAGTTGCTCCGGAAATAATATCAGAAAGAAGGCAAAAGTGGATAAAACCGGCTTTGAAAGCAACCAAAGGAGTTCTTTTTAAGTATGCTAAATCCGTTACCACTGCTTCGGAAGGTTGTGTAACAGATACTGATACAAGTGCCTCTGCTAACGAGTCGTAATTTTAAATAATTGGTTTATGAAAAAGTTTACTAACAGCGTTGAACTGATTTTACCAAATCCTGAGGCAACGACCCAACAGGCAGAAGTATCTGGTTCTGAAGCTCTGATCCTTTCTCTTCTTGCCGAGGGTGTGGAAACAATTTTTGGTTATCCTGGCGGTGCGATAATGCCCATCTATGATGCTTTATATAACTATGCCTATAGGGTAAAACATGTTTTGGTAAGACATGAACAAGGAGCAATTCATGCAGCTCAAGGATTTGCAAGAGTGACTGGCAAAGTGGGTGTGGTGTTTGCAACCTCCGGACCCGGCGCTACCAACCTGATTACAGGAATTGCAGATGCAATGATAGATAGTACGCCTGTAGTATGTATTACCGGGCAAGTTGCTTCTCATTTATTGGGCACAGATGCCTTCCAGGAAATTGACATAATGAATATTACTGTTCCGGTTACGAAATGGAATATACAGGTGACACGTGCTGAAGACATTCCAAAAGCAATATCCAAAGCATTTTACATTGCCAAAAGTGGCAGGCCCGGGCCGGTGCTGATTGATATTACTAAGGATGCCCAGTTTGCAAAAACAACATTCAGCTATCAAACATGCGAGTCGATCAGAACATATCATCCCTACCCCCAGGTAGATATTAGTAAAGTGGATGATGCCGCTTTGCTGATCAATGCGGCTAAAAAGCCATATATACTGGCAGGCCAGGGCGTGCTCCTGGGTGATGCAACAGATGAACTTGTTGCATTTGCTGAAAAAGGGAATATTCCTGTAGCCTCAACATTATTAGGTTTGTCTGGCTTTCCACATGATCATCCCTTGTACGTGGGTTACCTGGGGATGCATGGAAATTATGGGCCTAATAAAAACACAAACGAGTGTGATCTGTTAATCGCAATAGGAATGCGATTTGATGATCGGGTAACTGGTGACGTCAACAAATATGCAAAGCAGGCCAAAGTAATTCATATTGAAATTGATAAGGCAGAGATTAATAAAATAATAAAAGCAGAGGTGGGAATTCATGCCAATGTGAAGGAAGCCTTGCCGTTACTTACCGAGCGCATTGAAAGCCATGAACATAAATCGTGGATAGCATCTTTTGAAGAATATAAGAAAGAAGAATATCAAAAGATCATAAGAAAAAATTGTTTGAACACCGATGGAGAAATAAAAATGGCTGAAGTGATTTTTTTGTTAAATGAACTTACCAATGGAGATGCCATAATTGTAACTGACGTAGGTCAGCATCAGATGGTTACTTCCAGGTATTTTGGTTATAAAAATCCCAGGACAAATGTTACCTCTGGCGGCCTGGGAACTATGGGATTTGCATTGCCGGCCTCTATGGGTGCTAAGCTTGGAGCACCGGAAAAGCAGGTAGTTGCAGTAATCGGTGATGGAGGCTTTCAAATGACTCTCCAGGAGCTCGGAACTATTTCCCAGTACAAAATACCAGTTAAGATTATTGTCCTGAATAACGAATTCCTTGGCATGGTAAGGCAGTGGCAGCAAATGTTTTTCGAAGGACGATATTCTTTTACGGAGATGTGTAATCCGGACTTCGTTAAAATTAGTGAAGCCTATGGAATCAAGGCAAAGAAGATAGTTGACAGAGCTGACTTAAAAGGGACATTAAAGCAATTGCTTGAATTCGATGGCCCTTATTTTCTGGAAGTGAAAGTCGAAAAAGAAGAAAATGTTTTTCCTATGATACCAACAGGTGCAGCAGTTTCTGATATGGTACTTGAGTATAAAAAATAATTTACCGATTTTAAATGCAACGTATGACCAGCGATTACACATTGGACGTTTTCTCAGATAACGGTTTTAATATTCTAAATCGTATGATAAATATTTGTAACAGGCGACGAGTGCGTATAAAAAGCTTAACTGCATTCGAATTTGAGCAGAATGTTTACGAAGGAGCAGCCTGTTTTGTTTTACATACCACATTCGAGATGGCTTATAAAGTTCAACAACAAATTGATAAACTTATCGAAGTGGAGAGAACCCTTTTGACTGAAGGAGAAGATGCATATCATAAGATGGGAAGAAAGCTTGTATCAAGATGAGATT
>JADGPY010000350.1 GCA_017882205.1 Chitinophagaceae bacterium | reverse complement strand
TATATCAGGAGTTAACTTCTTTTTTCCTTGATGGAAAAAGAAGCAAAAAAATCAAGGCTACACAAAAAAAGCTAAAAATATTTACAAAAGACTAAAATGAAAAAGTTCGGACATCGGAATTTTGCCAGAGTTTTGTGCGACTTCTGGACTAAGTATATATATCGGGGGTTGAATATGGTTTTCATTTTTTAACGCCTTTTGGAAATATTTTTTTTACGCTTTTTTTGTGAGGCCATATTTAGAGCCTGAGCCCAATTTAACGCTTTTTTTGTGAGGCCTTATATAGAGCCTGAGTCCAATTAGAGCATTTCTTAACTTGCATTCAAATATATAATGTTGAAACATATCTTACTTTTTGGAGCGGGCAAATCTGCAACCTGTTTGATAGATTATTTGGTGAAAGAAATTTCAGTGAACGAATGGACGCTGACCGTTTGTGATGCAGACCTGGAACTCGCTCAATCAAAACTGGCTGGAGCTAAAAATGCTACTGCTGTTTCTATTAATGTTGAAAATGAGGAGAATCGAAGATCACTTATTAGCAAAGCAGATGTAGTTATATCATTGCTGCCACCAACACTTCATTTCCTTGTTGCCAAAGATTGTGTTGAATATAGCAAACATCTTTTGAACGCTTCCTACATTGATGACAATCTTCGTTCGCTTGAACCAAGTATAAAAGAAAAAAACCTGTTGTTTCTCTGTGAAATGGGATTAGATCCGGGAATTGATCATATGAGTGCAATGAATATTATTCATTCTATACAAGGAAAAGGTGGAGTGATTCACTCCTTCAAATCTCATTGCGGCGGATTGGTTGCTCCGGAAAGCGATAATAATCCATGGCATTATAAGATCTCGTGGAATCCGCGTAACGTAGTAGTTGCAGGGAGCAACGGGGCAGAATATTTACTTGATGATAAAATTACAAAGGTGCCTTACCACTCAGTTTTCAGAAATACGCCTTCTGTTAACATCCCTGGCATTTATCCATTGTGCTGGTACCCAAACAGGAATTCATTACCTTATATAAACCTGTATTCGCTGGAAGGAATTCATACCTTTATTCGTACCACGTTAAGGCATCCTGCTTTCTGCCGCGGATGGAGTAAGTTGATTAATATTGGATTTACTGAAACCGGGGATTTTGAAAAGATAAAACATTGTACCACTTTTAAAGAGTGGGTAAAAGTTAAGACTAACAGGTACAGTTCTGACGAGATTGACTGGAATGGTTATCTTCATCTATACATCACAGATCCTTATAAAGATGAATTTTCCAAACAAATGACTTTTTTAAAGCTTGATCGTAATGAACCTTTGCCGAAGGGATTTTCAAACTCTGCCGATATTTTGCAATACGTACTGGAAAATAAACTGATGCTTGCAGATACGGATATAGATATGATCGTTATGCTGCATGAACTGGAGTACCAGCTTGATAATAAAAAATATGCCACCAACAGCACACTCATTGTTAAAGGCGATGATAATATCCGAACAGCGATGGCCAAAACGGTAGGGTTACCAATTGGAATTGCAGCGAAATTGTTAATGCAGGATAAACTAACCGTTAGAGGGCTACACATACCGGTCATTGAAGAGATCTATCAAAAGATATTGCCCGAATTAGCAAACAACGGGATACGGTTTGATGAAATTACACAGGAATTCGAATGAGACAGGCAGTGGCTAGGTGTTGTGAAATACATTACGTTCAGCATCGAGCATGAAATTACTTTGATTGTCAATCATCAGTTTATTATACTCGGCTACTTTTACCCAATAAACTATCCAGGTTACCAGCCCTCCTAAACTAATGAAGGGGATTAAAGCACCAGCAATGGTTAAAATACAATAGGCAAGACCAATGTTATAGCTTGGCCTTTTTTCAGAAAGAGGAATATTCAAACGCCGGCACTCAGCAGCAATAGAATCGGAGATCCGGTCAACTACAATAAATTGCCAGACAAGGTTAAATAAGGGTATGAGCATTAGCCATACCTGACCTGGCTGCATCTTCCTGTTTTCGGGAGAAATAGTGGTTAACGTTTTTTGAAGTGTGAGGATAAAGAATATAGCAGGAACCAGTGCTATTAAGCATGCTATCCCTATAATTAGAAAAAAAGTTGAATCATACGTTTCAAACATAGCATGCGAGTTTTGGTAAAGAATAATCCAATATTACTGACTTTTTGCTGATAAAAGATTTTTTTTAAATATCTCAATTCCCTCTGTTGCCGGCTTTTCGATGAAAATAAAATTATGCCCGGGGTTAGTATAAGGAATTTTTTTATCTATGATATATTTGGGAATATCCACCCCTACATAGTCTACAAGGCCAGCAGCAGGATATACCTGTAGAGAACTGCCAACCAGTACAAAAATATCTGCGGTGGCCATAATTTTTTTTGCCTCGACGATCATTGGTACCTCTTCATCAAACCAAACAATATGAGGACGTAATTGCCCTCCATCTTCAGCCCTGTCACCAACATTGATATCGCCTCTTATTTCATGCACCAGGTGCTTATTTTTTTCACTTCGCATTTTGAATATCTCACCATGCAAATGAACCACCTTTGATGAGCCGGCACGTTCATGCAGGTCATCTATATTTTGGGTTACGATGGTCACGTTATACTCTTTTTCAATTTCTGCCAATCCAAGATGTGCAGCATTCGGTAATGCATTGGCTACATCACGACGCCGCATATTATAAAAGTTAAGCACAAGTGCAGGATCTTTTTTCCAACCTCGGGGGGATGCCACTTCATGGATATCGTACCCCATCCACAATCCATCTGCATCGCGGAATGTTTTTAAACCGCTTTCTGCGCTAATGCCAGCACCGGTAAGAACGACAAGATTTTGTTTCATAGAAATAGTTTAACCACAAAAATAGTACCCACAACTGATGTAATTAGGTGCACGTGACGACCGCATGACCTGAAAATAATTAATGTGCTAATGCAGCTTTTTGAGTTCAAATGATATCTCAATAGTATTTAAACAATCCGTCATATTTTTTTTAATCTAAAATATTGTTTATGAGATTCAAATTATCTTATCTTTTAGCATTCATGATAATTTTAGGAAGCCAATGTGCACAGGCTCAAACTACACCGATAAATGTTGTCACTACTGCAGTCCCTTTTTTAAGAATATCACCTGATGCCCGCTCTGGCGGTATGGGAGATTTGGGAATTGCTCTTACCCCCGATGCGAATTCATCCTTCT
>JADGPY010000349.1 GCA_017882205.1 Chitinophagaceae bacterium | reverse complement strand
ATTATTTCCCTCCTTTCATTTCTTTACCAGCTGTCTGAATTGCTTTAATGATCCTTACGTGAGCTCCGCAGCGACAGAGGTTACCCTCCATACCCTTTATGATATCCTGTTGAGATGGTTCCGGATTCTTCAATAACAATCCCACAGCATTCATAATCATACCCGGGGTACAGTATCCGCATTGTAAGGCATCATGTTCCATAAAAGCTTTTTGCACAGGATGGAGATTACCATTACGTGCCAGTCCCTCGATGGTGACAATTTTTTTATTAGCCGCGTCACTCACCGGCAACATGCAGGATCTGACAGGTTCCTGCTCCAGAAGAACAGTGCATGCTCCGCAGAATCCCATACCACAACCATATTTGGTTCCGGTTAACCCGAATTTGTTCCGCAGTACCCATAACAGAGTCTGGTTGGGATCAAGGAGTAGTTCTGTTTTTTTACCGTTTAGTTCAAAACGAATTGTTTCTTCCATACTTATTGAATTTGATTTACTTCATTTAAATATTCTTCAGTATAATTATTTCAGGTGATCCATGTATTGAATGATAAATTCCTACTTCAAATCCTTGCCGGAAAATTGATAAACCTGTGAGAGAAAAGCATCCTCGGTATCACCCTTTCCAATTTTATCCATTTCCTGAGACCGACTAAAATATTTATCTGCCCTCAGCAATTGTTCAGATATATCCGGGGTTGAAAACTTCCGGGATTGAATCATTTGGACGATAGTTTTTAAACTTCAAATTATCATGAAGTTATACCTTTGCCTACAAAAATAAATAAAAAGTCCGATAATTTTATAAGCAGTATGTAATTCCACCTGCAAAAATTGACATTCACATTAAAGTGTCGCCTTTTAAAGTTCTTTTTTGGTCAGGACTATTTGACCTGGTCAATAGCATGAGTTTAAACTCTTCAATATGTTCTATTGAATCCAGTTCCCAATTCTACATAAATATGTCAAATGTATCCTTTGAGCATTTAACCTGTAGTCTCTCTGAAGCTTTGACCTTAGTCCTATAGACAAGTCTTACTTCAGATATATTAGTCTATTGTGTTTTCATAATGATTTGATTAGTGATTAAATAGAAATGAAAAAGCCCGGTCCCAAAGTCCCAGGCTAAAAGGATGTAGAAAGTGGCTGAGAAGGTCCGGGAATGGCCTTAAATCAAGTATTTACTATATGCTATATAATTTATAATCAATATGATGAAGATGATGGGGAATTGGGGTCGTGAAATTTGTCCACCGTCTATATTTAAAAAAAGCTATTACCTTAAGTTTTATTCTTTCATCACAGATAGCTCTATATAAGTGGAATATTGATTATTGCAGTAGATAGTATGTGTAGCTTTTATGAAATCACTTTCTTTGGCTTCAAAAATATTAGGGATATATTTTTGCGGATTTCGGTCAATAATGGGGAACCAGGTGCTCTGAATTTGTATCATGAGATGATGACCTTTTAGAAAAGTATGGTTAATCTGGTGCAGGTCAATCACAAACTCTTCCGGTTTATTGGGTGTTAGCGGTTCGGGTTTTTCAAAACTCTTTCTAAAACGTCCTCTGAAAACCTCCATAGCAACTGGCAACTCATAGCCGCTCATTAATTTGTTTTTCCTGTCAAAATCAGGATATACATCAATTAACTTAACTACAAAATCAGCATCGGTGGCGGATGTGCTTGCAAATAAATGTGCCGTCACATTTCCTGTAACTGTAAAATTATCTTTCAAACTATCACCCATAAAGTTTACTACATCTGGCCTTGAGCTTACAAAGCGCTGGTCTTCTACATGCCAGGAATTCCAGCGACTGCCAAAGCCATATGTTGCTTCAATTGGCAGTGTTCGGTAAGGAACTGGTTTTGCAGGATCACTAACATAGCTTACAGAACCTTTGGTGCTATTGGGTTTTGTGAAACTGGTTGTATGGTCTGCACCGACATATAGTTTTTTGATCTCAGTATTTTTGGGCGGCCATGTGTTATAGGTTTTCCATTGATTAGTACCGGTTTGAAAACAATAGGCTTCATTAAAATTTCCATCACCTATTCCTTTAAGCCAATAGTCGAACCATTTTTTTTGATGCTCTTGAAACCACGCAGCGGTATTGCTCTCAAACGATATTTTACCAAGGCTGTCGGCTTTAAGTCTTGCCCACTGCCCATGGTTCCATGGGCCTAGCACAATGTAGTTCCGGTTAGCGCTATCCTTCTTTTCAAGGTGTCTGTACATTAACTGGGGGCCGTTGATATCCTCCTGATCATAATATCCACCGACATGAAGTATCGGGATCTGGGGATAGGGAACATAATTAAGTGGAGAGTCTTTTTGCCAAAAATCATCGTAGTTAGGATGCTCAACAAAATTATTCCAGGTGGGAATTTTATTATGAAAGTATTTTTCATTCACTTTTTTCAGCGAACCTAGTTTCAGATACCAGTCGTACAGATCGAATTGTGGAAAGGGAAAATTGCTGTTGGTTGTTTTATCGAATTCTACACTGTAGGTATACTCCATTCCATAACTCAATCGAAAAGCCCCATTGTGATGAAAATCATCACCAAGAAACAAATCACCCATACATGCCTGCTCAGAGGATGCTTTTAAAGCAGGATGCGGGTCAACAGCCCCAACAAGCGCGAGCCACCCCGGATAAGAAATGCCGGATATTCCTACCTTGCCATTGTTGTTGGGTACATTTTTTATTAGCCAATCCACAGCATCGTAGGTATCCGTACTTTCATCAATAGCTCCTTTCTGAGTAGAATGGACAAGGGGCTGATGAATCTGCATGGTGCCTTCACTTTTGAATTTGCCACGAATATCTTGACCAACAAAAATATAACCTTCTTTAGCCATAGATTCCCTGGAACCAAACAGTTCTATATTTAATGTAGAATCTTCTTGAAGGGGAAAATCTGCTCCATAGGGTGTTCGTTGTATTAGAAGTGGAAAGGGCTTAGTGTTATTTGTTGGCGAAAGCACTACCGTGAAGAGTTTCACGCCATCTCTCATGGGTATCATGTATGTCTTTTTTGTGTAGGAACTGATTGTTTCTACTTGGGCATAAATCCCTTTACACAAGATGACAAGCAGTAGGATAAGAAGGATGGCTTTTTTCATTTTAATAAAAGTTAAATATGTTATAAAAAATTATTTACTCTGCATTTTCTAAATCGACCCAAGTTCTCCTCGGAAACGAAAGCTTCTCCATCGAGGAGAAATTGTCTGCGGAACATTCATTCATCTTAACTTTCAAACCCCTTTATTTTTTTGTATCTATTGTTTTGTATATTCTTTCAGTTCTACTATCTTTTATAAATACTTTCCCCCTCCCTCTACCTTTATCGTAAGTTAGCTCAAAATCATTCAATCTTACAAAAATATATCCCAGCTGCCTGAGTTTTGGGACAATTTTCTGCATTGCTTCATATGTATACCACTCTGGGTGATTAAAATGCAAAATGACTATAGCACCGGGTTTTATATTTTTTAGAACATTCTCTTCAATTACCGAATCGGGTGTAAATGCAACTGCATCACCTGAAAGTACTTGAAAACTTACTACTGTAATACCTAATTCGCCTGCCATGCTAACACAAGCTTCATCAATAAAAGTTGTAGCTGAACGATAAAAACGAGGATTATATTTTGTAATAGCTTTTATTTTGCGGGCATTTGCTTCAATTTCATCAAATGCTTCTTCAACGCTCGAAGTACCATGAATACCATATACACTTTCCCCATCGATCGAACAAGGTTTGTGGTTTAGCCCATGGTTCTCAATCTCAAACAAGGTATCCCTGCTCAGATTTAAAAAAGTAGTAAAATGTGCATCAATCCACTTTCCGGTAACAAATAAGGTTGCTGGAACCTTTTCATAATGCAGGAAATCTATTAATTCTTTATCGTAGCCATTGCCATTTTTGCCACCACAAGCATCAAATGTAAATGCTATGTATTTATGTTGAGTACATAT
>JADGPY010000348.1 GCA_017882205.1 Chitinophagaceae bacterium | reverse complement strand
CAAATATGGAGAAGTAATATTTTACCAGAAGAAGCATCACAAAGGTTACTTACTGATCCTCATTCACCCGGAATGGCCCGTGCTAATGGTCCGGTAAGTAACATTGATCCATGGTATGATGCTTTTGTTGTGAAAGAAGGAGATAAAATGTATAAGCCAAAGGAAAAGAGGACACGTATCTGGTGATTATTTAATAATCCTTACACATAAAAAATCAGCCTGCTCCATATACAGCTAACAGGCTCTCTTTGTGTATCTTTGTGTCTTCGTGTCTTTGTGGCAATTAAAGATTTAAAAAAACTCATGTCATTACTTTTCTCCCCGCTCACTATAAGAAGTCTTACTCTAAAAAACAGGATTGTTGTATCACCAATGTGTCAATATTCATCGCAGGATGGATTTGCCAGCGACTGGCATCTTGTCCATCTTGGAAGCAGGGCAGTCGGAGGTGCAGCAGTAGTTTTCACAGAAGCTACTGCTATTTCACCCGAAGGAAGAATTTCTTTGGGTGACCTTGGCATTTGGAAAGATGAACATATTCTTTTCTTAAAAAACATAACTGATTTCATACATGCCAACGGTAGCATTGCAGGTATTCAATTAGCACATGCCGGTAGAAAGGCAAGCATCAAATCTCCATGGGAAGGCGGACATCCATTAACAAAAGAAGAGGGTGCCTGGCGATCCGTTTCCCCAAGCGCCTTACCATTTAAACCAGAACAGCCAGTTCCAGCAGAACTTGATAGCAGAGGAATTCAAAAAGTAATCAATGATTTCATGGAAGCTGCTATACGATCGTTATCTGCAGGCTTTAAAATAATAGAGATTCATGCTGCGCATGGTTATCTTATCCATGAATTCCTTTCTCCTTTATCAAACCTTCGAACAGATGAATATGGAGGAAGTTTTGATAACAGAACAAAGTTATTGGTTGATATTGTAAAAGCAATCAGAAACGTATGGCATCAAGGGTTACCATTGTTTGTAAGAATTTCAGCTTCTGAGTATGCAGAAGGAGGGTGGACTACAGAAGATTCTGTTAGTCTGTCAAAGCTTTTAATGAGTATGGAGGTAGATGTTATTGATTGTTCTTCGGGTGGTAACGTGCCCAATGTAAGAATTCCTCTTACCCCGGGATACCAGGTTCCCTTTGCAGAAAAGATTAAAAAAGAAACAGGGATGTTGACCGCTGCTGTGGGGTTAATAACCACTGCAACACAAGCTGAAGAAATTCTACAATCACACAAGGCAGATTTGATAGTAATGGCACGACAATTATTGCGCGATCCATATTTTCCATTGCATGCAGCAAAGGAACTCGGTTTTGATTTGGAATGGCCGGTGCAATATCAACGGGCTAAAATATAGCAAATTCATTTATGCCTTTCCCGTAAGATTTGTTTGATATCATCCAACCCAAACCCTTTTGCTCGCAACAATATCAAATAATGAAACAATAAATCCGCTGCCTCATTTTTAAATCTATCATCATTATCATCCTTGGCTTCAATAATTAACTCCACGGCTTCTTCACCTACTTTTTGTGCTATGGCGTTCATGCCATTATAGAAGAGTGAGGAAGTGTAGGATTTGGTATTACGATTTGTTTTCCTATCAGCAATTATATCTTCCAATGATTTCAAAAAATCATCCTCTGTATTTTTCTCATTGAAACATGTATCTGCACCCGTATGGCATATTGGTCCGTCAGGCCTGGCTTTTATCAATAGGGTATCATTGTCGCAATCACTCAGTATAGTTACAACGTGTAAATAATTTTTACTTTCCTCTCCCTTGGTCCATAAACGCTGTTTGGTTCTGCTATAAAATGTCACCAGTTTTGAATCGATCGTTTTTTGCAACGCTTCGATATTCATAAATCCCAACATCAAAACAATATTGGTTTTGTAATCCTGCACAATGACAGGAAGTTGGTCATTTGAATATTTTAAAAAATCAAGCTTATCTAACTCATTGTTGCCATTGATTACCATCGTTGTGTTTTTATTTTATTCAGGTATGCTTACGGAGCATGGCCTCACTGCAATATTATTTGCCAGTAAATATTCTTTTAATACCGGGATTTCAATTTCCTTATAATGGAAAATGCTGGCGGCCAGTGCTGCATCTGCATTGCCGATAATGAAGACATCCTTGAAATGTTCCATAGTACCTGCACCTCCAGATGCAATCACAGGAACAGGCAACATGGTAGACAAGGCATTGGTTATTTCAAGATCAAATCCATTCTTGGTTCCATCCTTATCCATTGATGTAAGTAATATTTCTCCAGCGCCTAATCCAACTGCTTTTCTTGCCCAGTCAATCGTTTTTACATCAGTTCTGATTCTCCCACCGTTTAAATATACATACCAACTATCTCCTTCTTTCTTTGTATCAATAGCAAGTACGATGCATTGACTTCCGAATTCTCGTGCCAGATCAGTTAATAATGATGGCCTCTTAAATGCTGCGGTATTTACCGAGATCTTATCAGCTCCATTTTGCAATAATGCTGCAACATCTTCTATACTGCTAATACCTCCACCAACAGTAAATGGGATATTAATATGCGATGCGATCCTGTTCGCTAGTACTGACAATGTTTTTCTCTTTTCATTCGTTGCAGTGATGTCAAGGAAAACCAATTCATCTGCTCCCTGGTTTGAGTAGTACATAGCCAGTTCTACCGGGTCACCGGCATCTCTTATGTTTTCGAAATTGATCCCTTTTACTGTCCTGCCATCTTTAATATCGAGGCATGCGATGATCCGTTTTGTCAGCATTATTTTAATGTTAGCATATTTCCTTCATACAACGCTTTACCTACGATGGCGGCCTTGCATCCAACTTCCATTAGATCGTTGATATCATCCCAACTGGTAACTCCACCACTGGCTATTAAATTAATTTCCGGGATCTCGGTAATTATTTTCCTGTAAAGATTGATAGAAGGACCAGTCATCATTCCATCTTTCGAAATGTCTGTACAAAATATTTGTAATATCCCTATGGCGAGCATCTTTCTTACCATGTCAATTATGGTCAGCCCTGCGTCCAACTGCCATCCCTTGATTTTTACTCTTTCATGAAGTACATCAACACCTACAAGGAATTTATCTGCTCCAAAATCCAATACCCATTCCTCCAGTAATTCAGGATGTTTTACAGCTATAGTTCCAAGGGTTACCATATCTGCTCCCGCATCAAGGATATTTTTTATGTCTTCGATTGAATTAACACCTCCTCCGAAATCAATGATGAGATCTGTGGCATTAGCTATCGCTGTTAATAGATCTATATTTCTTATTGTTCCCGCTCTGGCTCCATCAAGGTCAACCAGGTGAAGTCTTTTGATCCCAGCATCTTCGAATGATTTTGCTACCTGCAAGGGATCTTCTGAATAAATGGTCTTCTTTGAAAAATCACCCTTGGTCAAGCGTACACACTTTCCATCTATGATGTCAATCGCAGGTATGATGAAATCAAAATTGCCAACAGCTTTTGAAATAGGCTCATTTATTGGGTTCTCATTATTCATAATGATAAAAAATTTGAAAGAATTTGCTGGCCCGTTACCCCTGATTTCTCAGGATGAAACTGTACGGCATAAAAATTATCTTTTTGTAATGCAGCGCTGTACGGAAGAATGTAATTAGTTTTCGTAATAGTGTGCCCGGATAATTTTGCATAATAACTATGTACATAATAAACATAGGAATTCTCAGCAACTCCAATAAAAAGGTCAGTTGTACAATCATAAATATCATTCCAGCCAACCTGTGGAACTTTCAACTGAGCTGTTTCCTTAAAGTTATCATTATTATTGAACAATTTTACCTGGGTATTAAAAATACCCAGGCAGGTAGTATTTCCTTCTTCTGAATGTTCGCACAATAATTGAAGGCCAAGACAGATTCCTAACACTGGTTGCTTAAGTGATATTATCAAAGTATCCAATTGTCTCTCTTTCAAATATTCCATGGCTGAGGAGGCATTACCTACCCCTGGGAAGATGACCTTATCAGCTTTCAGTATCTTCTCATGATCATCCGTAAGTTCAGGTGTTATGCCCAGTCTCTCAAGAGCATAGCGAACGCTTTGGACATTGCCGGCGTTGTATTGTATGATAGCGACTTTCAATTTTTTAGTTGATTTATTGATTTTTGAATCACGGAGACATGGAGACACATAGTTTCACCGAGTTGAAAGAGTTCTCCGCGTAACTCTGTGTTTACGTGTCTCTGTGGTTCAAATAACCCCCTTGGTAGAAGGAATTATATTAGAATTTGGATCACGTTTCACTGCCATTCTAAGGCACTTAGCAAACGCCTTAAAGATTGATTCTATTTTATGATGCTCATTCGTTCCTTCTGCTTTAATATTCAAATTGCATTTTGCTGCATCGCTGAATGATTTGAAGAAATGATAAAACATCTCCGTAGGCATGTCCCCGATCTTTTCACGAGTAAATTCTACGTCCCATACCAGCCAGCTCCTGCCACCAAAATCTAAGGCTACTTGTGCAAGACAATCATCCATTGGCAGCACAAAGCTATACCGTTCAATTCCTTTCTTATTTCCCAATCCTAATAACATTGCTTCTCCCAAAGCAATGGAAGTATCTTCTATCGTATGATGTTCATCAATATGCAGGTCGCCTTTACATATTAGTGTTATGTCCATATGCCCATGTCTTGCAACTTGCTCCAACATATGATCGTAAAATCCAAGCCCTGTAGAGATATTAGATTTTCCCGAACCATCCAGGTTTATTTCTACATGTATGGTGGTTTCATTGGTATTGCGATCGTGAATGATCGCTCTTTCGCTTTGTAAGAATGAATAAATATCTTTCCATGCTGATGTTTCGAGAGATATTATTTTTTCTAATGTTGCTACATCATCTTTTACTTCACCTGCGCCAAGTTCTGGATGATTTTTTAACCAAAGTCCGCGGCAACCAAGGTTTTTTGCCAGTTGCATATCAGT
>JADGPY010000347.1 GCA_017882205.1 Chitinophagaceae bacterium | reverse complement strand
TATAGACAACAGTAAAAAATTGCGGAGATGATTTAGGCAATTTTTTATTGTAATAATTTAAATTGGGCTTTACAGCAATAAAAGAACCACTACTTCCTTCTTTCACAAAACCTTCAAATCTTTCCTCTTCATTCCAACTACAAATAGCTGGCTGACTCAATTCAGATTCCGGCTTTTTTAAATACTCACTTATATTGGTCAGGAACTTATTGGTGTATTCTTTCTCACCTGGGTTATCTATTAAAGCCTTTTCCAGCCTTTTCTTTTGTATCAATAAATATTCTCTGCGGCTTACATAATAAAAAGGTAGCGTATCATTATAAGTAATCAACCAGCGATATTCTTTTATTTCACTGTCTGTGCCATAATCACCCATTATTTCTTCTCCCATAAACCAGGCCATGTCTTTTTTTTGCGGCCTTTGTTTTAGTTTAAAATAACCCCTGGAATCATCTGGAGGAATGTTTGCGGCATACAAATTATTTAATGAAAACATTACATTGGCTGTAACATCAACTGTGGTGGGTGTAGAAATATCAGTATAGTATTTAGATTTATCCTTACTCTTGCCGTCGCATATATACCGAAGGATATACATCGCATAATGGTAAGGGTCTGCTATCCAGGTTTCGCCGGGAGTTACTTCTTTGCCGTATACTGTACTGTAACTAACCTCGCAGCCTTTGGGCGTATAATTAGAAGATACCATCTTGTGAATAGCAGCAATTACCAATTTTTCTTTTGGAAGATCTGCAGCACTTACATTATGGATAGAGCCTTGCGGGCCGGCTTTCCATGTGCCCGGTTTTTGACGCAATAATTCTTTACTGCAATCCTGCGTATACGCATTCAATGAGAGGAACAGTATTCCTGTTATAAAACAGTATTTCATTTATTAGAGTTGATATTTTAGATTAATTACTTAATGCCTTCCAATATTCCCTTGCCTGTTGTACTAACACCGCTATTGACCGTTACCTTAACATCTGCACCAGCTATGGTTACCCCGCCTGCATTGGCGGCTACACCAGCAATAGCTCCCACATCTGTAATGCCTGTATTGTCCCATTCAACAAGCCCTGCTATTGATGCTTCTGTTTCTGAACCCATTGGCCCTTCAAAACCTTTGCTGACACCCACCATTGCCGAACCTGAATAACGGCCTGTTTCCACATTATCTTGCATATTAATTTTCACTCCGCCAAAATCAAACTCACCAATTAAATTGCTGCAACTGGATGTGATTTTATAAACGCCAAGGTTCATTGTGCTTACATAGTCGCAATGCACATCATCAAAATTTTGCAATTTTCCCTGTTTGCCTTTTTTTGGCACAGCCTGGCACCAGCTGCTTTTATCTTTAAAAAATACCCGTTGGTCTTTTATCTGTGTTAGCCAGGCAACTTGTGCATTTACCTTAGCCAGTTCAAACTGATCTGGCCAAAGGGTATATTGGTAATAATATAAAAGGTCGCTGGTTTTTCGGCGCGCATAATCGAGGTATGTCTTGCTTGCACTTTCTAATCCGCCATTAGCAGATTTTAAAAAATCAGAACGAATACTATTTTCATCTTTGCATATTGCTTCAAAAGGGTTAGACTTACCTTCACCAACCTGGCTCTCATATTTTTTATCCAATTCTTCTTGCTTTTTATTTAGGATATCCTGGTAATCTCCTACAGCAATTAATGCTTTTGCAACAGGCTCTAATTCTTTAGAAAACACAAATGACATATTTCCATTCACATCGTTTACCAGGTAACCTAATTTTTTTATTGCCTTCGCTGCATAGCCGGGTATCAGCTGTACATTATGGCCTTTCTGGGATTCGCTTATAACAAATTTAGCACGGTATGTATTTGCGGCCGTGGATGCTTCTTCCAGCGTTTGCTGTTTTATTTTCAACTCATTTATTTTCTGCTGACAGGTATTTATAAAATCATTCCATTCTTTTTCCAGCTGCTTATTTAGTTCAACATCCAAAGGATATTCAGGCCATGTAAATTTTCCCAGGCCAACCGGGTCTTGCGGCATGGGGCGGTCCCAATTAATATCATCACTTTTTAAATTGTAACCAAGTTTTTTCAGCTTGTTTTCTTTTTCATTGCTGAAAGATTTACTGATACTTCTTTTAGCAGCTTCAATTGCTTCGGGGATATTGCCTTTGCTTTCTTCAATTAAACATTTTGCCATATTTGCCTGCGGATGATAGGCATAAATACGAATGGTGCTATCAGCATATTTTTCTGCTCTTGTAATGTCGCCTAAGCCAAGCCACGCCTGTGCTATGTTATTTAGAATGCTGCTGTTTTTAGGATACCTTTTATTTAGGTTATATAAAATTGGCAATGCAATTTGTTCGGCGCCACACGTGGTTAAAAAAGAGGCATAGTTATTTAAGTTGATGGTATTTGCAGGGTCAGCTTTGCAGGCTTCTCCCATAAGATAGAGTCCCAGTGTTGGAAGGCCATCTATCCATAAGCCTACGGCTGTATTTGCTGCTGATGAATGTAGTTTAATAATTTGTACATATATTTCTGCGGCCTTTGATTTTGCGCCAGGAGATAGTTTTACCAGCACCGCCTGGTGTGTTTTATTTATATATGCGCTTATTTCATTATTGGAAAGGGTTACTGCTAATGCGGTGTTTATTCTTAAAGCATCTTTTTGGGGTACAATCCTGTTTTCGTCTTCGGAAGCTTTTATTAGCTGGTCATCACTTATGCCCGAAAGGGTTTTTTGAAGGTTTTTCATATCGGGCATTTTAACCCCCATACTATCCATCATTTTTTTATCTTCCGGGCTCATTTCATTCTGCGCTTTCTGCATTTCTTTCA
This sequence comes from Chitinophagaceae bacterium, assembly GCA_017882205.1. Taxonomy (GTDB): domain Bacteria; phylum Bacteroidota; class Bacteroidia; order Chitinophagales; family Chitinophagaceae; genus Ginsengibacter. The sequence goes on along the minus strand of JADGPY010000347.1, from coordinate 6,356 downwards.
TCATGTCATCCATTTCCTGTTGGGTGGGAGGTTTCTCTTTTTGTTTGGGTTTGATTTGTGCATGGGTGTTTAAAACCCAAAACATACAATACAACACAATCAGGATAAGCTTTTTCATAAAGTGGGTTTATTTGAATTTTTACTCTTTGGTTCTTAAGCCACAAATCTAGGCTGCATTTATTCTTTCATCAGCAAATCCACATCCGAAACTATTTCATTTTCTTTTTTATTCTTGTCAAAGAATCGGACGTTGAGATGATAAGTTTCTCCGATTACCATTGGGGCGCCGGTGGTTAGCACAGCCTTTAGAGTACTTGCTTCTGAAGCGGAAGTACCGTTAGTCATATCTGAAAATGCATCAGGCAGGTTCAGTATTTCATTTTTATTTTTATCCGTAAGGATTATTCGGCAACCGGGAAATACTTTTCCACCTTTTTCTTCAAAATTTTGCACACCTGTAGCTATTACATTTAGTTTGGAGCCTAGAGAAATTTTGTTGCTATTTAAATGGGTTCCATTGGCATCGGTTAAATAAATATCTTCCATGGTAAAGCCATTATAGCTGGCGGACAGGCCGGTTGTCAAATCTTTCTTGATTCCTTTGCTGTACTTACAGGAAATGGGTATTATGAAGCAAAGAGTCAGCAGGATAATTAAGAGTTTTTTCATTTTTATTTATTTAAAGATTAAAAATAGAAACAGTGAAAGGGCGGAAGCTGCTATTTGAAGCTTGAATAAACCAACGACTCAAATTTTCTTTCAATATCGCCATGGCTGTTGGGGTTTTGTTGTGTCATGAAAAGGCATACAAGGTGCGCTTTAGGGTCGGCCCAGTAAGTAGTGCCGTAGTAGCCACCCCAGGAAAAAGAGCCTGCATATCGTGGCCCTTTTGCAGCAGACTTTTCTGAAGTGATTTGAAACCCTAACCCAAAATTGTCTTCGCGGAAAACACCAGGATCAAGCTGCCCACTGGTCATCATTTCAACTGTTCTTTTTGACAAAATCTGGTGACCATTATAAGTGCCGCCATTTAATAGCATCTGCATAAAAACCGCATAATCAAAAGCAGTGGAAGAAAGACCTGCTCCGCCTGAGAAATAGTGTTTATTCATTGTGGGATAATCAGGATCTATATGGCGAAACTCATGGCTCCATTTAATTATATGGTATAAAGAATCTTCTGTATAAACTGTTGCAAGCCTTCCTGCTTTTGATGCTGGTACATTGAAATAAGTATCTTTCATGCCAAGGGGCTGAAAAATATTTTTACTTAAAAAATCTTCGAGATTCATTCCACTGATCACTTCTATTAAACATCCCAGCAGATCGCAGTTTAATCCATATTGCCATTTTTCGCCTGGCTGAAAAGTTAAGGGTAGTTTGCCAAGGGCTTTCATTCTTTCAAGCAGGCTTGCATCAAAATAACCAAGCCCTGAGGGTATATGGTTCTTTGTATAAATAGCCTTCACATTTGAGCTTCCAATATCTGTATAATCAAGTCCCGATGTATGCGTAAGCAGGTCGCGGAAAGTGATCTCTCTTTTTGCCGGAACCGTTGTATAGCTTGTATCTGCATTGTTGAATTTGTCAAGTACAACAGGTTTTTTAAATTCAGGAATAAAGTTTGAAATTGGTTCATCCAGCAACAGTTTCCCCTGCTCGTATAAAATCATTATGCCAACACTGGTAATAGCTTTTGTTTGCGACATGATGCGGAAGATAGCATCATTTTTCATTGGCTTTTTGGATGCCACATCTGCATACCCATAACCTTTATATTGAACAACCTGGTTATCTTTTATTACAATAGATACAGCTCCCGTTAACCAGTTTTTAGCAATGTAATCATTTACCAGATCATCAATCTTTGCTAATTTTTTATAATCAACAACATTGCTTTTTGTGTTGGTTTGTATTATCTGCGCCTGCCCAAACATTGGCAAGAACAACATAATGAATACCACAAAAAATACAAAAATTGCTATAAAGGTTTTCATAATATTAGGTTTATTTAAAAGTAAGGTTTACCGCGATCTAAATTTAAAGTAATCATTCCTGAAACACCAAAGGTATTAATATTAAATAGCCAGCAATACGGCAACATAATGGCACACGGCGGCAGCCAGCACCAAAAAATGCCACACGGCATGATGCCAGCGAAGACTGGTCCACAAATAAAAAATGACTCCAATACTGTATAAGGCTCCGCCAATTATAATAAAAGTTAAAACATCTGTTGGCACTGCTGTAAAAAATCTCTTGCCACCTGATATCAAAATCCACCCCATTAATAGGTAAATGATAACAGATACAATTTCGAACCGGCCAGTAAAAAATATTTTGAAAACAATACCCAGTGTTGTTAACCCCCACAATATTGTTAACAACATGAAACCAAAAGAATTTCTGAGGTAGATCAACAGGAAAGGTGTGTAAGTACCAGCAATCAAAAAATAAATACTGATATGATCAAATATCTCCAATACCCTTTTTACCTGTGGGTGTTGGAAGCCATGATACATGGTGGAAAAAGTAAACAACATCAAAAAACTAAACCCATATATACTGGCTCCTACAATACCCGGGATATTAGTATTTTTTGCAGCCAATGCAGTGAGAATGGGAATACTTATAATTCCGAACAGGATGCCAAAAGCATGTATGAAACTGTTTACAATTTCCTCCTTAAGGGTGAAGCTTGTGTTTTTTTCTTTTACGTTCACATTTTTGTTCTTAATTTTCCAGATCTAAAGTATAAAGGTAAGAGATTCTATGCCCGGGTTCGTGTCTATCAAAGGCCAACAACAACATAGAATAACATTGGGTTATGTATGTTTGTAAAATAAAATTGCCTTTTCATGGCTGAACATATTGTAAAAATTCTGGAGTGCAGTTACATTAGCCATGATGTAAAGCGTTTTACCACAGAGAAGCCTCCGGGGTTTAGTTTTATTCCCGGACAGGCAACTGACGTATCCATTAATCATCCGGACTGGAAAGATAAATTAAGGCCCTTTACATTTACATCACTCAATGAATGGTCTTACCTGGAATTTATCATTAAAATTTATGACGACCATAACGGTGTTACAAATCAGCTCGGTAAAACAAATGCCGGAGCACAGTTGATACTTCATGATATATTTGGCACTATTCGATATATAGATCCGGGGATATTTATTGCTGGTGGCTCCGGTATTACACCATTTATTGCCATATTCAGGGCTTTGCATAAACTAAAGAAATTGTTGCCCGGAAATACACTTATTTTTTCAAACAAAACTGCTGCTGATATTATTCTGAGAGAGGAACTTACAAAAATGTTGGGCCCCGCTTTCATCAACGTTTTTACCCGGCAGGGGGTAATTGGCTTCCGCGATAGAAGAATAGACCGGAATTATCTTGTTGATACCATTCATGACTTCAGCAGGCATTTCTATGTATGCGGTCCTGAAGTTTTTGTGAAAGAAATTGTTGAACTGCTTTTAAATCTCGGCGTATCGGCAGACACGCTCATTTTTGAAAAATAAAACCCCGGATATGTTTCCGGGGTTTATTTTCCAACCCTTACGGGCTTCATTGTCTCCTTATAAAGACAAAACTGCCACCGAAGGCTCCATAATCTCTACTGCTAACCCCATTGCGGGTGGTGCCTCTGTAAGAAGATTGACCGGCACGGATTTCAATGGTTACTGTACCACCATTTTGAGTACTGATCATGCCTGCATGAACTGCAGCGCTGGCAATAGAGCAATCATACGTATACACATCCGTTCCCCAAACCCTGCCAGAGATGGTACCACCGGGAGGAAAATAGAAAGTGTACTGATGCCCGACATTGCTGCTGTAATCATTTGCCTGCGTCCCCCAGGTGCCCTGGATTACATTTGAAGGAGGGAGTGTAACGGGGTTAATATTACTATTTACGAAAATGAAACTGCCACCGAAGGCTCCATAATTGCTACTGCTAACCCCATTGCGGGTGCTTCCTCTATAAGAGGATTGCCCGGGACGTATTTGAATAGTCACTGTACCACCATTTTGGGTGTTGATCAAGCCTGCATGAACTGCAGCGCTGGCAATAGAACAATCATAAGTATACACATCAGTACCCCATACCCGGCTGGATATGGTTCCGCCCGGAGGGAAATAAAATGTGTATTGTTGCCCGATATTGCTGCTGTAATCATTTGCCTGTGTTCCCCATGTACCCTGGATGGCATTTGAAGGGGGGTTGTATTGCGTTGTATTACTATTTACGAAAATAAAGCTTCCACCAAAAGCTCCCCAATCTCCACTGTTAACCCCATTACGGCTAGTTCCTTTGTATGATGATTGCCCGGGACGCATTTCAATGGTTACTGTACCGCCCTTTTGAGTACTGATCAAACCTGCATGAACTGCAGCGCTGGCAATAGAGCAATCATACGTATACACATCGGTTCCCCACACCCGGCTTGAGCTAGAACCTCCCGGTGGGAAATAGAAGGTGAATCGTTGCCCGATATTTTTGCTGTAATCATTCGCCTGGGTAGTCCATGTGCCCTGGATAACAGCCTGCGCATTAACCGGAGTAAATCCAAATCCAAGCATTAGAAAAGTAATGCCCATCATTAATTTTTTCATCTTTTTCATAACAATCTATTTCTACAAATTTCATCTCTTTATTTTCCTTTAGTAAGTGATGATGGTCAACCCGGATACTGATTCTGGTCAGAATATTAGCTACGTAGAATTTGACTGATTAAGCCATGCTGATAACTCTGCATTCGGGGTTATTTTTCTTGCCAACCAGATAACCATAATCCCAAAACTTTTGCATTTGTTCAGGATCGAATATGAGCGAATTGTTGATCAGATCTTCTTCAGGATAATAAAAGTTTAGTTTGATCTTTTTATTTTGTCCTTCCAACCGGCCAATAATAAGGTCATCCGTAACTATCTGGTTAAGCATAAAAGAAAAAACCCTGGTTGTGAGATCCAATGCATTGCGAACGGGTAACCTTCTCTTGGTGTTCTCATTGGCCTTTAATACGATAATATCAAGATCAGTCGCCCCTTTTTGTATAGCCTGGTAAATAGGGACAATATTTCCCATCCCTCCATCAGCATACTCGAACCCGTTCTTGCATACAAGGCTCATAAATGGCACAAGGGAAGCGGAGGCCCAGATCCATTCACAAAAATCATAATACGTACAATCTTTTGCCTCTTTGTATTCAACCCCCATGGTATTTAAATTAGAGACAGTTATGATCACATCGTTTTTCCGTATCCGTTCAAAATCAGTTTCGGTAATATTTTTGAAAATAAGAGTACGCAGGTTCTCACTTTCTCCAAATGTTTTTTTCCCATTTAAAAACATTTCCAGAATACCCAGGTGGTTAATTTTCGTTTTGTACACGCCTTTTACTTTTTTTAATAGAAAGGGGCAATTATTAAAAATGTCTTTTTGAGTAGTGGATGTAAATACCACTTTTAATTTTTCAATTTCACCAATTGAAAGCAGCGGTACTAACAGGCTACCTGTTGAGCTGCCGATAAATATTTTATATTCCCTTTTGCATACTGTGATAAGGTATTCTGAGAGGCCACCTGCAAAAGCGCCTTTGCTGCCACCACCTGAAATTACAAGAGCTTTCATGAATAAATATAATAAATGTTCAGAGAAATGAGCCACCCGATACTATTGAGTAATATTTAAATTACCGGGTATAACAAATGATTTGCCTGATCGTATTGTGATGATAGCCCCTGAGCCAATTTGTTGAGGAACATTTAAAATACAATTTCCACCACTAACAGGATCGATAAATATTTTATTTCCGGCGCTTAATACCGGTGGAGGTTTTACCATGTTAACCCAATTTTTGGCCTCACTCCAATTCCCGTTGCCATTAAAAGTATAGATGGCTTTAAGATCTAATGTTGTGCTATCAGTGGTAACCATACTCCAAACTCCATTGGCATCTTTAAACTGGAAATGCACTACATGCCTGCCACTGTCTATTCCATCCAGGGGGATCTGGGTATCCATTACATAAGGATTAATAAAAGGCACAAGATCAACAAGGTTTAAACTCGTGTCCATATCATCAAACCAATAACGATATGCTGTAACCTGGTTTAAATGGGCGGTGTCTTTTTTTTCAACATAAAAAAATTGAGAAATATTGCCACTCCAAATTCCTGCATCATCTTTAAACCTCACAGAGAAAGTATGAAGACCACCTGGTAATGAAGTTAGACTTAGTGAATCATAACACAAAAGTGATGTGGTTGGGGGTACTGAATTCTCCTGCCTTGCCGCATAATCAGCATCAAACCAATATTGATAACCATTTATTTGTTTACTA
>JADGPY010000346.1 GCA_017882205.1 Chitinophagaceae bacterium | reverse complement strand
TGCCCAAAGCAAGACATTAAATAGTTATCGGGAAATGGGAGATACGATATTTGTAAATGGGAAAAGGTTACTTCCCGGGGATACCCTCCACCTTGGATATGGAAGTACCCAGGATAAAACATTTAATTATATCTGGCAAAAACCTGGTGGCCAAATGAATGGTGCAGATGAAAAACTAAAATACCTTACAAATAATTTTTGTAATGGTTTTTTGATCTATGGAGGGAGGGTGGATGAAGGATTCGGAATGATGAAATTATATTATCCTGTTTTTTATGATCCTCGTAATAAAGCGGTCAAATACAATATACTTTTTTTAAGAGCGATTGAAACCGGAGAGATTAAAGGATTCTAGTGATTAAGTTTGAACTTCCGCTTCAACGATCCACCACTGGTTCCCAAACCTATCTTCGAAACCTGCAGTGTATCCATACTCCTGCCTGGAAGGTTGCATTAAATTCGTTGCGTCATTAGCTAATGCATCAGAATAGATCTTATCAACATTGTGAACGTAGATAAACATCCCTGCAGATCTTTCTTTAAATTGTTCGGTGGCATCCGCAAACATGATCACCGCATCATTTATTCTTAATTCGCCATGCATTACTTTATGTTCATCGCGCGGTATAAGCAACTGTACCGTAGCATGGAATACGGTTTTCATGAAATCCATGAATCCCTTAGCATCATGGATGATGAGATAGGGCATTATTGGCAGGTAATTTTTTGGTATGTTCATGGCAATCTTTTTTGATGTCTCTTCTAAATTAGTACATTTAGCCATAAATAACTGCTATATGAGAAAATACGTTTCCATCTTTCTTGGCTTCTTATTGCTATTTGCGCTTCCAACAATTGCTCAGAAAGAAAAACCAACCCTCGCCACAGACCAATATAGCCCATCATTATACAATGGTATGCAATGGCGCAGCATTGGTCCCTGGCGTGCTGGTCGCTGCCTTGCAGTGACTGGGGTTCCGGGAAATCCATTGGTGTATTATGCCGGACAAGTAGGCGGCGGCGTTTGGAAAACTGCAGACGCAGGCAATACATGGCTTTGTGTTAGTGATAGTGGCCACTTTACAAGTAGTAGTGTGGGGGCCCTTGCAGTGGCGAAAAATAATGTAAACATTATTTATGCCGGAATGGGGGAAGTGGAAATGCGCAGCAATGTATCCTTTGGTGATGGAGTATATAAATCAACAGACGCAGGGAAAACATGGAAACACATAGGCCTCGGGAAAACAAATGCCATTGGAACAATTGTCGTGGATCCTAAAAATGAGAACACCGTCTATGTTGCGGCTATGGGTAAGATCTTTGGGCCCAATAAAGAAAGAGGTCTCTATAAAAGCAAGGACGGTGGAACAACCTGGAATAATGTTCTCTACATTGATGATAGTACCGGCTGCGCGGATGTAAAAATGGATCCAACAAATCCTCTTGTTCTTTATGCAACTATGTGGCAGGCGCAAAGGACTGCTTATTCCCTAAGCAGCGGCGGCAAGAGTAGTGGATTATATAAATCCGCCGATGGTGGGGAGACATGGAAATTATTAAGCGAAAATCCGGGAATGCCGAAAGGCCTGAAAGGAAAGATCATCTGCACAATCAGCCCCATAAACCCTAATAAAGTGTGGGCGATTGTAGAAAATGAGAATGGAGGTGTATTTGTTTCTTCAGATGCTGGTGATACATGGTCTGTTGTAAGCAAGAAAAATGATCTTACACAAAGACCCTGGTACTTCAGCCAGATCTTCGCAGACACAAAGAATGAGAATGTATTATATGTATTGAATGTAGAGTTTTTTAAATCCATAGACGGTGGCGGCTCATGGGCAAGGATCCAAAATCGCCATGGCGATAATCATGATATGTGGATCAACCCTGATGATGCTAACAACTGGATCATGGGTGATGATGGCGGTCCACAGGTTACATTTGATGCAGGAAAGAACTTTTCAGACGTGGATCTTCCTACCGGCCAATTTTATCATGTAACTCTTGATAATGATTTCCCCTTCGGCGTATATGGTCCGCAACAGGACAATAGCAGTATTAAAATAAAAAGCGCGACTGCAGGTTCTAACATTGGCTCTTCAGATTGGTATCCTGTAGCTGGCGGTGAAGCCGGCTACATTGTTTCTGATCCCTTAAACCCCGATATTACTTATGGTGGCGAATATGATGGCCAGCTAAGCACGTACAATAAAAAAACAGACCAATACCGTATGGTGAGCGTTTACCCGGAGATGCACAGTGGTGAAGGCGCAATCGTTGATAAATACAGGTTCAACTGGACAATGCCGATCACCTTTTCGCCACACAATCCAAAAATGATGTATGCTACTTCCGATGTGGTGCATCGTACTACCGATGGCGGTCAAACATGGCAGGATATTTCGCCTGATCTTACACGCCATGATCCAAAAACATTGCAAGCCAGTGGTGGACCAATATCATTGGATAATACAGGCGCAGAAACCTATGCTACCATCTTTGCAATTGAAGAAAGCCCTCTTCAACAGGGTGTGATATGGACTGGCAGTGATGATGGACTTGTAAATGTTACAAAAGATGATGGTAAAAGCTGGAAAGAAGTGAGCCCTAAAAGTTTACCTGAATGGGGGATGATCAGCTTTGTTGAGCCTTCCCATTTTGATGTGGCCACCTGCTACATTAGTGCAACCAGGTATAAGTCGGATGATAATAAGCCATACATTTTTAAAACAAATGATTATGGCAGTTCGTGGACATTAATAACCAATGGTCTGCCCGCAAATACATATACAAGATGTGTACGCGAGGATCCGGAGCACAAAGGAATATTATATGCCGGTACTGAAACAGGGATCTACATTTCATTTAATGATGGCGAAAGCTGGCAAAGCCTGCAGTTAAACTTGCCGAATACTCCCGTTCATGATATACAGGTGCAAAAGCGCGACAAAGCTTTGGTGATAGCAACTCATGGCCGTGGATTCTGGATATTGGATGACATAACATCACTATACCAACTAAATAACGAGGTAACAAAAAGTAAAACATGGTTGTTCCAACCCCGCTTTACTTATCGTACTCCCGGAGTTCAGGTTCTTGACAAAGACATGCAAGCTGGTACAAATGCACCTAATGGTGTATTGGTGCGTTACTACCTGAAGGATTCTACAGACAAGGAAGTAAAGTTGAGGTTCTTAAATAATAATGGTGACAGCATCATTACTTATTCGTCCAAAAAAGATGCGAAGGGTAAATCTGTGGAGCCTCCAAAGGAGTACCATGTAAATAAAAAAGCTATTCCACCTACTATATTAAAATCTGATGCAGGTATGCATTCTTTTACCTGGAACATTACCTATCCCGAAGCCAAAGGAGATACCAGCGGAACTTTTGAAGGAACATATTCCGGACCTAAGGCTGTTCCGGGCGATTATAAAGTGCAATTATTATTAGGGAATGATGTGCTGCAAACCCAGGAGTTCAAAATTATCAATGATCCAAGGAGCAACTTTACTACTACTGATCTACAGGAACAATTTGATCTTGCCATGAAGATCCACTCAAAGCAAATGCAGATCTACAACCTGCTAAAACAATTGCGTAGTGTGCGCGACCAGGTAAACAGTTTTATGAGTGGCTTTGATGACTCTACCAAGGCATTACCTTATAAATCTATGGCTAAGTACATCATTGATTCTGCTACAATGGTGGAGGGGAAATTATATAACCAGAAAATAAAAGCAAATGAAGATGACTTGCGTTATCCTGTGGCACTCGGTGAAAAGCTGTCAGCTTTAAAGTCAGCAGTCTTAAGCGCAGATGCAAAGCCTACTGCTTCAATGTACACATCCTTTAATTCCTTAAATCAAAGAATCGATGTATGGATTAACTACTGGAAAGAGCTGGTAAAAACAAAAATCGAAGAATTCAATAACAAAGCCGCTGGAGAAAGTAAGCATGTGGTAGAGATCAAAGAGAAGTAATCTCAAACACGGTACATATAAAAAAAACTAATTAATGAACTAACAAATGCCATAATGAGTATCATCCTGGCAATACTATGAAATATGAAGATCCTCCTCCTGTTATGTGCAAAATGTTCAAAATGGAAATGAAGTGATTTGCCATCATCGTCTGAATTCTGATGTGGATGTCCGGTAGTATCCTGGTGAGGAAGTGACCAGTCAATTCCAAAAGGAAGATTTGCATTTTTTTGTTTTTCGCCAGAAGGAGTAAAATTATAATCACTTGTTTTTTCTGTATGAGTCGTCATTTTTAGGTGGCTGAAATTACTCGAAACTGATGAAGAAATGATGATTGAGATGGCTACGAGAAGGAGAATTTTTGTGTACATTTTGTTACGTTTTAATACACAAATTTTGCTCGGAACATACCCTTGAAACAAGGTGGGAAATGCGTAAAAATAAAGTCAGGTATTGCTACCTGCGATTAACAAATCGTTATAAGTAAGAGTGCGTAAACACTGAAATACGTAGATCTACGTAATAAAAAAGGGCAAAAGCTATGAAATACCAAAAAGGAGGTCTATATTAGTGAAAGCTTGCTCCTCAGAACCATAGGTTATTTATAACCCAAAAAACTAACCATCTATGGATACAGGAACCGTCATATTACTTTGCGCTGGCGCCGCAGCAGTGGGTGCATTGATCACTTATTTTTCTATGAAGTCTGATGGCAGCTCTATTCCTTACAGCACTATGTATTTAGATGCTGCCCTTTTACAAAGCCTTATAAATAACAAGAATTTTAAGTCCCTGAAATTAAGCACAACAAAAGGACCCTCGGAATATTATTACCTTGAAGCTTCAATAAATCCGAACGATGGTTCTATCAAAGTTGATCCAGCTATGCTAAAAATCTATGAACTGAAAAAAACTTTTTCCAAGGGCAAAAACATTACTACTTATGAACTTTCAAGTAGTCTGAAACAATTACCAGAGCTTTTATCATTTACTTCAACCGGTTATTTTATACTTGAACCAAATGAGTATCCGAAAGATAACTCATATATATATTACCAAATCAGCGCATATACTCGTGACGGCGAAAGTATTGTGTCAGTTGATGCTGACGATCATGGGCTTCAAATTAATCCTTGTCCGCCGGGTGTGCCATATTAAAAAGTGCGTATTTTAAAAATTACAACCCTCCTAATATATCATAACTTCCTCTCTCATTAAGGCCGGAAAAGAATCGTTCAATTAACCAAAAAATTAAACAGATAATATGAAACAGAATAAATCATGCTTTTTAAAACTAATTGAAAAAATATTTATTTTATTTTTTTTAGTGATTTTAGGAGCCATAATAATGCCTTCCTGTAACCCATCTGATTCAGGCAAGAATGCTTCAGCGGACAGTACGGGATCACAAAAAATTCATGATACATCTAAAATAGTAGGCCCGTCAATTGCGGATGAATGTCCATTTACTACTGTCAAGTTCGATCAAGGCACCTTTAAATTGTATTATGATAACAGTGATTTATTCAAGATGAGGTTTATTCCTTACCTCGTAAACGGGGAAACCGAGGTTAGACTTTATGGAATGGCACTTAGTAAAAATGATACTACCTCAATTATTGATCCCCCATTCATACTACCCTTAGGACCTAAGATTCAGGATCCAAGGAAATCTAATAATGTAACATTATATGAAGGGCTTGTAATAACTAAAACAGACTTAGATGGCTTTATGTCAAAGATTACCACTTCTTTTGATTTAGAACTCAGGCCTAATGGATGTACATACCAATTCTTTTTGAATGGAAAGGCAACAGGACATAATTTAAATCCCTCTCCTCCGGGATTGGAATAACAATGTTTAAAATTATAAAAGCTATTCTTGATTGGTCTGAGGTATGGGCGCTGCTCATACCTCTAACCATTTTATTAATTCGCAGAAAGCAACCTCCTTATTTTAGGCCCATAATAATATATCTGTTGCTTTCGCTTTTATTAGACATTTTAATAGACATTGGCTATGTGTACAGTGGCCATGTACCTCATTGGCTTAATCCAAATAATTATTTATATAATATTCTTTCAATAATAAGATTCATTTGCTTTAGTTCATTTTTTATACTCCTAAAGCAACCATTTTTAGCTACTTTAAAAAAAATATTACCTCTTGTTTCCCTGGTTTTAATTATAATTAACTTCCTTTTCTCTGAAGATTTTTTTAATCCTAATACTTTTAGCAGCCGCCTGTTTGCTACTGAAGCCGGATTATTATTGTTTTATTGCTTACAGTATTATTTGTATAATATGCAGGAAGAAAAGACCACAACCCATAGAGAGCCAGAATTTTGGATAGTTACGGGATTAAGCATCTATGTCGTATTTAATTTTCTATACTTTTTGTTCTATACCTCACTAATCGCCAATCATGTGAACTTTGTTGTCTTCATGTGGAATTTTCATAACGTTTCATTCATCATCTTATGTATCTTCATAGCGAAAGCATTCTATGTATCTCGAAGTAAATGATACTTATATTGTCATCATTGGAATGATAGTGATGATCCTGCTATTCTCCAGCTTAATGTATGCTTTCATTTTATCCCAGCGTAAGAAAATGAAATACCATAAAGACGTTCAGGAACTCCGCGAATCCCAGCAAAACCAACTCATCGAAGCAGCAGT
>JADGPY010000345.1 GCA_017882205.1 Chitinophagaceae bacterium | reverse complement strand
TTTTATTTTTATCAATTTTCTGATGAACGAATAGCATCAAAACAATCCAAAGATTCATGTTGGCAAATAAAAGGTTATTGATGGTATAACCCTCAGATAAAGTTTCAAACATGTCCTCATACAGATCAAGGAATTTTTGAGGATGAAGAAGCGTATTGGGTTTCAAACAATTTTCTATTGCATCAATCGCAGTGATATCTTCAGGAAATTTTCCTGAAAACATGATCCAATAAATGCTCCAGGGGTCATCTTGATCAGCTCCATATCGGTGTGTTAAATTATTGGGTAAAATAAAAAACTGATTAGGATAAACCCGAAAGTAACCCTTGGCAGTTTCATACCACCCACTTCCGCTGTAGCAATACAAGATAATATTTTCGGGACTGCCATTCTCTCGTTCTACATAATGGGATGCTGCCTTCGGATAATATCCCATATCAGTTACATAAATCTTATTGAAAAGGGTATTCTTGGAAATAAGTTTACGTATTACAGTATTGGGGACCCTTAGTATCCTCCTTCCTTTACCTTCCCAATATGCCTTTTGGCTTCTTTTTATTCTTTCTTTTATAGGCATAATTCTGTTTGTTTTAAGCCAGGCAGTTTATCTTATGAATTTCATAAATGTACAAAATAGATTATTAGAATTATCCACTTGTTCATAGGGTCAAAAATAAAGAGGTTGCAGTCGCCTCACAATAATTGGAAAAATACATTTTGGAGAGCCAACATTATCGTCAAGGTTGTTTTCAAAAACTAAATTAAATGCTCTTTTAGATATTCCATCATCCAACAGTTGATCTCCCATTGATTTGCCAATGGTTCTTTGGTTACAGGATGATGCATCATGTAAGGTGCTGGCCCAAATTCCGGGGTAATGGTAAGTGTTGGTTTTTGTTGTTGCAGATGATGCTGGTAAATTTTTCTCCACCATTGCAGGTGATGCTCTAAAGCTTCCTGCCACTCAGGAAAGCGTGGATCTGTCACTTGAGCACTTTGTGTATGCCCTACCCTTGCGTGTATATGTATGGCATGTTGCACAGCAATATCAATAGTTTCCTGCTGGTCTTCAAGGTAGCTTTCTGATACATTGCACCAGTGGGAAAAATCAGCGGTGATTGTTAATGATGGATTTTGTTTTAAGTACTGCAATGCAATGGGCGCTGCAAACAAGGCTTTGTTGCGGTGAGTTTCATGTGTTATGAGAATGCCAGTTGTATCTGTAAATTCAGTCGCTGCATCAAACAGTGTATTGTTTTGTTCCAGCGAAAAATAATCTTTGCCGGTTTGTGCATCTATCTTAACAGGATTCAATGAAGCCAGATGATGAAGGTGTAGTATGTATGAAGCGAGGTTTTTTTGAAAATCTTTTTCAAAAGATTGCCAGTACTGGCCAATGAACTGCAATTCATATTTTTGAAGTGCATTTTTCATTTGAATTTTTTCATCTTCATCAAACGGTACACCAGCTTCAATTCCATTATAGCCAGAGGCTTTAACTTTGTTGCAAAAACTGTCCCAGTTGAAGTGTTCACTCCCCCAACGGGGGCAAAAAAATAAAACGTTCATCTTTAATAATTAAAAGCATTTAAGCAATAGGCAATCAAAGATGCCACAGGATATATGCCTAAGTGAATAACACAACGATTATGCTATGAAAAACTATAGGTCGTTCCGACGACTACTGCTATAAAAAATTTTTAACCCAAACAACTTATAAAATATAAGTTCGCAAAATATAATTTTTATACTTCGCCCCTGTTGGTATTATACTTTTTGGGGCTTTCATTTTTTTCGAAAGACCAACTTGGGTAGAAATATAAAAATAGATTATGACCGGAGAAATTCAGCATCTTTCATATACGATGACAGTTTCCCTTCCATTATCGCTTCGTCAGGCATTGGTTCAACTGGTGTATAACACGAAGGATTCTGTTCTTTATACGGCTTATTCTTGACCAGATTAAAGGCTGATATCAATGACCATCTTGGACTGGAACTGGTATTTTTATCTGAACGGTGGAGTAAGTTACAATGGAAGAACAAGGTATCCCCCGGCTCCAAATCCACATATACTAGTTCCATGCGTTCAAGGGCATTATTGACTTTTTCCATATCAGCTCCTTTCTGCCCGCCGGCAATACCATGTTCTACCCTGCCCATTAAATGCGATCCTTTGATAACCTGTAAGCAACCATTCTCTCTGTTGGCTTCTGTTAAAGCTACCATCACGCTAATCATCTGGGGAAATAAAAATCCATCATTATACCAGTAACCATAATCCTGGTGCCACTCCCATGCGCCACCCACAAATGGTTCCTTTTGCATCAGCTTGGTATGGAAATGTGCCGGTTCACCCCCCAGTAAAAGTTTTACGCCGCTGTGCATCCTATTGGAACGGGCAAACAGGCTGTAAATATTATCGCTTAAAGCAAACCATAAAGCTAACTTAGTAGTGTTGCCATCTTTATCTTTTCTACCATAAGTATTACGCTGTATCACGTTATCCTTTTCCGCAACTTGCATCAAAAGGTCAACTTCCTTTTTTGTATACATGGATTTAACCACTACATAACCGTCTCTTTCGAAGGAAGCTGAGTCTGCTTCGGATAATTTTTTAAAATGTCCCATATTTTTTGTTTTTATATTAAAAAAGTCATTTAGTTAAATGAAATTGATTTGATTCTCGGAATTCCTATCTTAATAATAATCCATCCGAGAAGGTACATAAATCCCATTGTAGCGAAAATCAGCGAATAGCTACCGGTTTTTTCCAGCACAAAGCCTACGGCGGAAGAAACCAGCACACTTCCCAAGACAGCCGCAAACGTGGATATACCAATAATTGTTGCAACGGCGGTTTTAGGGAACTGGTCTGAAACGAGGGTGAATATATTCGCTGCCCATCCGCAATGCGCAGCACCAGCCAAGCTTATTAAACCTATGCTTACCCAAAGAGGTGGTACTTGCGCAATAAATATGACAGGCAAGGCACATAATGCACACAACAACATGGTTCTTTTTCTTGATCTGTCGATACTCATTCCGTTTTTGATATAATGAGATGATAACCATCCCCCTGCAATACCTCCCAGGTCCGCCACGATATATATGGTAATAAGAGGTATCTCCAACCCAGTCAGGCCTACCCCATACTGTTTATCCAGAAACTTTGGCAGCCAGTACAATAAAAACCACCATACAGGGTCTGTAAAAAACCGGGATAAGCATATAGTGATGGTTTCCCTGCGTACTACCAGTTTCAACCAACCTATTTTTGCTAAGGATTCCGGTTCATCGGAGTTAATATACGCCAGTTCGACTGCAGAAACTTTTTTGTGTTTTTCCGGCACCTGGTAAGAAACCAGCCAGCAAAACAACCAGATCACGCCAAGAAATCCCGTGAAAATGAACGCCCATTGCCATCCATAGCTTAAGACAACAAAGGGTATTAATAACGGAGCAAGTATAGCGCCGATATTGGAACCGGCATTGAAAATGCCTGTAGCCAGTGCTCTTTCTTTCTTGGGAAACCATTCGGCCACTGTTTTTACAGATGCCGGGAAATTGGCTGATTCTCCCAATCCCAAAAAAAATCTTGCAAGAGCAAATCCAATAACAGTCTTTGCAAGAGCATGGCCCATACCGGCCAAACTCCATGCAAGAATAGCAATTGCGAATATGACGCGGTTGCCGAACCTGTCAAGCAGCTTGCCAACAAAAATTACACCTAACCCGTATGCAAGTTGAAAGGCAGTAACAATGTATCCATAATCTATTTCACTCCATCCGTATTTTTTTTGAAGTGTCGGCGCCAGTATACTCAATACATTCCGGTCGAGATAGTTGATGGTCGTGGAAAAGAACAGCAAAGCCAAAATCTTCCATCTGTAATTACTATCACCCTTATTTTCTTTTTCAGTGATCAATTCCATTTAGCAATCTATTTTATAAACAATCATCAAATCCATTTATCCTAAGGTCAATAAAGGGTGATTTTATAATACTTTACTTCATAAAATATTGATCAACCAAAACCGATAACAACCATAAAATTCTATAAATTAACTTTTAATCAGCTTTTAATTCAGCTAGAATTACATTATCCAATGCATAACTGGCAATCTGATGAAATTGTGAAAAATCATCAACCACTAGTTTGTAATGACCACCTACATCCTAAAGTAATTAGAGTTCTTAACACATTGGTCATAGGTTCGCATATCAGATATGTAATCCCGGTTAGGATTATGCTACCTTTGGCTGAAACAATAATCTTTTATATCGTCCAATACCTTCAGGACTCATTTTTAATATTTTTGCAGTTCATTAATAATATTGGTTCCCCTTTGATTGGTTCAGACTTCACGTTCCTGAGCGTTAAATCATTAACCCAGTTGAATGTCATACCCTTCTCCGCCCTTATGAAGACGTTTTTCAGCATGAGACGCTCAATAGGCCGCTCCGACAAGCCGGTCACATTGGCTGCGACCAATGCACCATCGCAAGTGATGTTGCTGATTTCAATGTCACGGACGATGGGGTATGCCTCCTTACCAATTATCCCTGCAGGGTAATCCATTTGGAAAAGGATGGCTTGCTCATGGATATCCTTCATCGTAATATTTCGGAACCAGATATGCTCAACAAACCCACCGCGTGTGGAGTTGGACTTTACGTGAATACTTAAATTCGTTCCAATAAAAGTACAATCATGCACTAATACATTCCGAATACCACCTGACATTTCGCTGCCTATGCTGACCCCCCCCCAAATTCCGTTTTGGCTGCGAATATGTCGTATCACAATATTTTCTGTTGGACGCCCAACCCGCCAGCCGTCCTCGTTGATGCCTGACTTCAAACAGACCCCATCGTCTCCGGTGTCCATTATACAATGCTCTATGAGTGCGTAGCGTGAAGAGTCCAGATCGATCCCATCGTTGTTCGGCCCGCCTATGTTGACATTAAGTGTCAGTCCACGAGCAATTATGTTTTCGCAGTACAAGAACTGGATTGTCCAGAATGGGCCCGGCTGGGCAATGGTGAAGTCTTCCAATAGCACATTTCGGCAGCGTACCGGGTTGATAAACTGCGGCCGGAGTCCATATTCAGGCTTTCCGAACACCCGTTTCTCTGGCGGCACACCATTAAGCACCATGTTCTGTATCTCCTTATACATTCCCACTCCGAGCTGTGTCCAACCCCACCAAGCCTGGCCATGCCCGTAGAGCTTGCCGGGGCCGGTTACTGCTATGTTCTCGCAGTCAATAGCATAGATCAGTGGCGAATAGTTCATGACCTCGAAGCCCGCCCACCGCGTGAAAACCACTGGCAGATAATCATCAGGCCGGTCGCTGAAATGGAGTTCCGCCCCCTTTTCCATATGGAGGTTTACATTACTCTTAAGGTGGATGGCTCCAGTCAGCCACTTGCCTGCGGGAACCTGCACCTTGCCGCCACCACTTGCTGTACAAGCTGCAATCGCTTGCCGAAACGCTTCGGTATTTTTTGTCATGCCATCTCCTTTTGCACCAAACTCCCTGATATCAAAGGTCTTGTCAGGAAATACCGGACGTTGCAATTGGGGCATCTCAAACGGAGCCTTTATTGGATCAATCGGCTGAAGGGCTGAATCCTTTGCAGCTTTACAGGAGGAACTATTTAAAATAACTGGTACTATACCCATGGCAATTGCACTCTTGGATGTAATCTCTAAAAAATTTCTTCTCTTCATAGTTATAATGTATTTTAAAATCTTAAGGGTAAATTACTCCTGAACTCCAAAAAATACTCACACTCGTCTTCCAGTTTCTCGTTAAAAATATTGCACTTTCTTTTGCTAGGTAAAGTATAACTCGGCATCCCTGCTTCTAAATGCACAAACGCATTTCAATAAAAGAGGAACAAATGTGTATGCGTTGCCTTATAGAATCGATAAAGCAGTGATGAAGCATAATTATGATTTTTAAAGCATGATAGTGAATGGTTTTCGAAAAAAGAAGCTTTTATTATAGTAAAATAAATTTATAACTAAATATACGTTGAAAAAATAGCCCAAACTATTAAAAAGATGGATTATACTACTATCGCCAATACCCGTAAAGTATTTTGGTATTATACTCTTATTGTTAAGCGGTAACTTCGGGGAGATTGACACATGATCTTCGTAAATATCCTGGTAAATAAATACTGATCATCATAACCGACTAATGGTGCGATCTCTTTTATTCTTAATTCTGTATTATTGAGATAATCACAGGCACACTGAATTTTTAAATGAATAAAATAATCCAAAGGTGAATAGCCTGTCTGTGATTTAAACTGGTTATAAAGATTGGATGGGGAAAATGAAATGATTGCAGCCATTTCTTTGATAGTTAACTTTTCAGTAATTTTTTTCTTCATGAAATTGATTATTTTTTCTATCGGCGTATCTTTTAGCCTTTTATTTTTATCAATTTTCTGATGAACGAATAGCATCAAAACAATCCAAAGATTCATGTTGGCAAATAAAAGGTTATTGATGGTATAACCCTCAGATAAAGTTTCAAACATGTCCTCATACAGATC